>NZ_JBHMIY010000011.1:0-102245 GCF_042436595.1 Clostridium sp. MT-14 | reverse complement strand
GGATATGCTTTCTGGTTTCAATTCCTCATAGGTAATCTAAAATCATTTCAGAAGTCTCATTTGCCCGACGTAAATCACATTTGTTTCAATTCCTCATAGGTAATCTAAAATCAATAAGCACTATAATACTTTCCTTTGTATTCAAATAGTTTCAATTCCTCATAGGTAATCTAAAATCGTAGATAATAGTTACTACTGTTGCTGTCTGCACAGAGTTTCAATTCCTCATAGGTAATCTAAAATCATCTTCTCATTTAGACCAGAGGGACAGTCCTTATACTGTTTCAATTCCTCATAGGTAATCTAAAATCCATTTTACAATCTAATACATTAGAAAAACCATTTTTCTGTTTCAATTCCTCATAGGTAATCTAAAATCAAGAATTCTGATGAAAAGAAAAGTGATGGATTTTATATGTTTCAATTCCTCATAGGTAATCTAAAATCAGTTACTATACCTGTATCTTTATCATATCCATGCCAAGGTTTCAATTCCTCATAGGTAATCTAAAATCTGTTATAACTGTACACCCCCCAAAAGTTATATTATAGTTTCAATTCCTCATAGGTAATCTAAAATCAACGTGCTTTTGTAAATTTATGTTAAGAATCAAAAGGTTTCAATTCCTCATAGGTAATCTAAAATCAAAATAAAGGGGTGAACAAATATGGCAGATAAGAAGGTTTCAATTCCTCATAGGTAATCTAAAATCAGGATCTACAGCTACCTCTTGCTCTCTATCAGACTCTAGTTTCAATTCCTCATAGGTAATCTAAAATCTTATTTTATTGAGCAGATTTCCAGCGACATCACCACGTTTCAATTCCTCATAGGTAATCTAAAATCAAACATATTAAGCACGTCCTGTGTTTCCTTGATTGTGTTTCAATTCCTCATAGGTAATCTAAAATCGGAAAGCTGGGCATCAGCTTTATTCATGTTGGCTGTAGTTTCAATTCCTCATAGGTAATCTAAAATCCCTCTATTTTGTCGCCGAGCGCCTGGGCATTGTTCTTGTTTCAATTCCTCATAGGTAATCTAAAATCCTTTGAGGAACTTTTTTTCTTCGTGCTCCCATTTTTAGTTTCAATTCCTCATAGGTAATCTAAAATCAGTAAAACCCTGTTGTCTTGCCATTCTTTGTATTTAGTTTCAATTCCTCATAGGTAATCTAAAATCGTTGAATGTGAGAGTGCTCTGACCTATTTAAATGACACGTTTCAATTCCTCATAGGTAATCTAAAATCTCTTTGACCTTTTTTAATACCAACGGCATTATTAGCGTTTCAATTCCTCATAGGTAATCTAAAATCTAGAATATAATGTAATTGTAATAAAGAAATAGACATGTTTCAATTCCTCATAGGTAATCTAAAATCTCTGATGAAAATGCGAAAGAAGTTTTAAATTTAACCTGTTTCAATTCCTCATAGGTAATCTAAAATCCTAACATGATATTGATTGTATGCGGTGTGAGATTAAGTTTCAATTCCTCATAGGTAATCTAAAATCATGATATATATGCTCAAAAAGCAATACGAGATAGAATGTTTCAATTCCTCATAGGTAATCTAAAATCTACTATATCCCTGTTATGGATACAATATAAAATTATGTTTCAATTCCTCATAGGTAATCTAAAATCCCATCAAATAAAGCATACATCAGCTTGTCCAAGATTGCAATATCCAGGAAAATCTCTGGAAAAATTTCAAAAACCAATCTCAAGCCGCCAATTAACTGCAGTNGCATACATCAGCTTGTCCAAGATTGCAATATCCAGGAAAATCTCTGGAAAAATTTCAAAAACCAATCTCAAGCCGCCAATTAACTGCAGTCATAAAAATTGTCGACCCACGGTAATTTTTACTCTATTCAGGGTCGACGACAAAAAATTTAAGATAGTCCTAAAATGTTTTTGAAAATTAATCAAGCCATTTTATAAAAATCTGCAATTCGTAATTTGAAGTTAAATAAAAATTCTTCAACGAAGTAATGCGCCTTTAGGCTCTTTTGAAGGCTAATATTTATACAAATACCTTGAATATTTAATGTATAAATTGTATATTATGAATTGCAGTTATAAAAATATATCCTGTTGATTTTTCGACACGCCAAGAACCTCTCTATTAGAATATTTAGTGCTTTTGAAAGTATATATTATCACTGAATCCTCACTGCTTACCATGATGTCAGAAAGCTGGCACTTTAATTTCTTTAAATTAGCCATGCTTATGTCTCCTTCAAAAACGGAATTTTGAACCCAGGTTAAATACTTTCTGCATGTTTTAAGAGCGCGGCCTACACGCTTTTCCCCAAAATCATAGACAAGTATTACAAACACTGATTACCACCTCGCAACAAAACCACTATACGGCTCATCTTCAGTTATATATTTTTGAAGTTTATACAATTCAAGCCTTATTATACGTTTGTAGCTGACAGTAGTTCCTATTTTAGGGTGCTTTATTGTGGTTAAAAGTTTATTGTTGTACTCTTCTATAAATTTTTTTCTTCCTTTATCATTCAACATTATACCATTAAAATCAGATTCAAAATCTTTTTCCGTCAGCTCATTCCTGTTAAGAATGGTGAAGATAGTTCTATCCACTATTATGGGCTTGAATATTTCAGCTATATCAAGATTAAGTGAAAAACGCCTCATATTTGTGGAGTGAAGGTATCCTATCCTCGGATCCAGCTGGGTTTGGTATATCTCTCCTAAAACAGTAGTATACATCATGGAGTTTCCAAAGCTGATAAGTGCATTTATCTTGTCCCTTGGAGGACGCTTGCTTCTGATTTTAAAGGCAAATTCCGGATTCTTTATTATCTTTGAAAAACATCCATAATACTCCTGCCTCATGTTGCCCTCAACTGCCATGAGTTCTTCTATAGTCCGGCAATTTTCCATAAACTTTTTCTTTTCCGCTATATCCTTGAGTTCTGGTTCAACATCCACACCCCTGCTGTTATAATATTTTAAAATCACAATTATGTTTTCCGCTGCGGTCTCTATTATCATCCTGGCTATTTTAAGTCTCTTTTCATAATCAAGGTAATTTTCAGCCTGCTTCAATATGACATATCCAGAGTTTAAATGCTCCCTTGGGTAGAAAGTTCCAGTATAATATCCATAATAATTAAAAAAATGTATACATATTTCTTTTTGAGATACAAAATCAAGAAATTTCTTATTTAAATTGATTTCACCAAACACCCAGATATTATTTAGTTCCTCCACGGGCAAATATTTTTTCTTTCCACCTGTTTCAAAAAACACGGTATTGTCTTTTCTCTTTAAATCCCCATCATTAAAAATATAAATATCCTTTTTCATCTCTGCCTCCTATGAATAACAATATTCCCTATAAGCACAATTCCTGCAAAATCGTATCTTCTCAGCAGAAGGAGGATGTTCAAGTGCACATATCTTTTCTATATCCAGGCACATTTTTTGAAGGCGTTCCCGGGATTCTTCTGTTAGGTTTACTTCTGTCCTCTTTTTCTCCTCCGGATATAGCAAAACACCCTTTGCTTTTATGCCGGCTTCTTTTAACTGGTTTAGATAATACATAAGCTGCCATTTTGAAGCCTCAGCATATTTAGAAGTTTTCTTCGTCTCCCCAATTGTTATCTGATTTTTGGATCTGAAAAGCACGTCGAATTTAACGTTCCCGAAACTGATTTCCTTGCTGTTTCTCTTATATGTACGTTCATGTATAAAACGGCCTATGTCTATATTTTCATCCTGCTGGTCAGGCACTATGGACCTGGACATAAGCCAAACTTCCCGTTTGCACACATTGTAGTACCAAAGCATGGTTCCATTGACTTCCATAATATCACTCCTACATAACAAAAAAATCTTCTTCCTTTTCCCTCTTATATCCTGTCATATCATCATAATATACTTCGCAGGCACTTTTGGGAAAATTCAATATAATATCATCTTTGTTATTTACCTCGTCAACATATTTAAGCGGAATAGACAGAGTATATTCCCTGACTTTATTTTTTATTCCAAGAATTTTCTCGTTTTTAGCTTCAATATTTTTAATACTTAGAGCCTTCAAAAGTTCATTATATATTCTTTCAGCCTCATCACTGATTCTAAAAAATACATCTACATAATTGCTATTTTCCTTTATAAGTGAGAACTTATCCAGGCTGTAGTCTTTGTCACTAAAACGCATCTTTATAATTGATTCTTTGAATTTCTCAGAATCCTCCTGATTTTTATTTTCATCCACTTCATTAAAATAATCTCCGATAAGTTCAAAATATTCTTTTTCTTCTATATATTTCCTGTCCTCTAAAAGTTCCCTGCTTATATTTATAAGAGTTTTCCCATAAACTCTGGTGCCATAGTATGTACCGCTGTCATCCACCATAGAGTAAACATACACATCTCCATTTTCTTTCTCACCATTTCTATTACATCTGCCTGCTGACTGTATTATGGAATCAATGGGTGCTATATCCCTTATCACAACGTCAAAATCAAAATCCACACCTGCTTCTACAACCTGGGTGGAAATGAGTATTATTTTTTCACCTTTTTTTAACATTTGTGTCACTTCATCTATTCTTTTTTTTCTATGGCAGGGTAAAATATTAGTAGATAAATACAACACTTTCCTGCCGCTATTTTTAAGTTCTCTATAAATTTTCAAGGATTGTGCTATGGTATTGCATATTATAAGATAGGACTTGTTCTCCATATTTTCATAAAATTCTTCTATGAAATCTTCTATTTTAATTGGTTCAAGCCTTGGAATAATAGAAGTTCTATTGAACATATCAAAATATTTCTTATTGTTATCCAAAAGTTCTGACGCACTTGAAAGTATGAGAGGCTTAGTTGCAGTCATCATTATTATCCTGCAATCAAGATATCTGCTGGCTGATTCAAGAATAAATTCTACAAGTTTCAAGTATTTTATATCTATAGCTTGTACCTCATCTAGGATAATTATTGAATTCTTCAGTGCATTGAATTTCTTAAGCATCCTGTTTTTATTGCCTATTAAAGTTTCAAGAAGCTGGACAAAGGTTGTAATTATTATTCCGCTGTTCCAATTTTCTATTAACATTTCAGCCTTGACTTTTGTATAATTTTCGTGTTCACTGCTGTATTCAACATCCGCAAGGCTGTGGTGCTTTATTATATACTCACTGCTTTGATTTTTAAAATCAGGAATATTTTCAAAAAGGGAATATATTGAAGAATAATTTTGGTTTATTATAGACGTAAACGGAAGGGAATATATTATTTTCCTATTTCCCCCTAAAAGCTTTTGAAGTTTTAAAGCTGCAAAAAATCCGCAGTAAGTTTTACCCGTTCCCGTAGGAGCTGTTATAGAAAACACCTTATTATCCTCATAAACATTATTAATGTTGCTTTGTACACTGCTAAATATCTGAGCTCTAATTAAATTTATTTTATCTTTAGCACTATCTTTAAATTTCTCATTTTTCGTTTTGTTTAGGATATCGAAATCTGCAAATTTTATTTCTGGAACATCTGTATTTGAAGCGCTGATCTTGTCTGCTGCAATAAGTGAGCTGTACAGCATCTGACTTATAAAATAAGTTTCCTCACTTTCATTGTCATATTCAAATTTAAATTGCATTTTTTTTAATTCAGTCAGAATCTTTTCAAGAGGTTTTTGAGTTATGAATTCATCAAAGTATTTTTCATATCCAATTTTTTTATAATCTTCTGCTATAAACTTACTATTTTTTTCTATATTCTCCATTTGTTCATAGGCAATATCAACTTTTCCTCTGAGATCAGCTCTATCTATTATCGGCTTTCTAAAATTTTTAGGCAAATTTATATCAACATTTTGCATGCTTCCATGGTGATGAAGTATACAATTATATATAATCACGGGCATAACATCATCATTATAAAAACCAAGGGCAATAAATGCCCCAAACAGCGCAGATATAAACCCATGGTTATTCAAGGCATTTTTAGTTTTATCTTTACCTAAAATATATTTTTGAAAAAAGGTAGTATATTTTCCAAAGTCATGAGAAAAACTCAATATTTCCTCTGCTTTGCTGTATTTTTTATCACAATAATTCCGAGATATTTCATTGACTTCCATAAGATGAGTTAAAATTAATTTATCAGGATGAGAATAAAATTTCATGTTATCATCTCCTACATAAACACTATATTTTCATCTTCAAGTTTTATAAATTCAGTATTAAGTTTCAATTTCAAGGGATGTCCGTTTTCATCATAAATATAGGAAGCCATATTTCCCACTTCTCTGCCCTTTAAAAACTCCACAGGCATTCTCTCTTTTAGAAGCTTCAAATTGTCATTTTCAAATATATCTATACTCCCTGAAACAACATATTTTAAATTCACAGGTGTGGATATCCGTATCGGTTCACTGTTTTTCTCCGGCTCTATATCTAGCCTGCGGCAAAATTGAAAACTACAGTTAAAAGGTGCAGCCCCCAGATATGGAGAATAGACATATTTATTATCTTTCACCCTGAGCTCCAATTCATCCATTAAATTCTTGTCAGCACAGTTTATATAAATGGTATACCCAACCCCGTCATCTCCGGTTAAAATTTCTACAGGAATCTGGGTATGGTCCTTAGGCTGGAATATATTTTTAGGGCTTGTAGCTTTAATATAATTTACACTCTGTATTACCTTTCTTATACAGCTGTCTTTTTTTACAGATACATTAAATTTATCTTTGGGAAAAAGCTCATAATAGCTGTCTCTTTCATAACCCAGAACAGCTGCCAGCAGACCTATCACAGTTGTCCTTGGAGGCACGGAATAGGAAAGTGAAGATGAATTCGTATAAAATTTTCTAAAATGTGCAAATTTTCCTTTAACCTTTAATATCAATAAATCCATATCTTTCACCCTACTTTACTTCATTTAATGAAAAGCCGCCAAATGCCTCCTTGAAATCAACTTTATTTCCACTCAGCACAAGTTTCAGCTTTTCATCTGCAAAATAATGCAGTTTAGAAATTCTGTCACTGTTTTCATTCAAAAATTTCACAAGTTCTGTTATATCCAAAGTCACTTCTTTTATATCTCTTACACTTTCATCCTCAGAAGAAAATTTTAAATAGTCCCTCAGATCTCCAAGTATGGTTTCATCATCTTTATATTCGACCCTCAGATATAACCTTGGATACTGTCCTATTTTACTTCTTGTAGCAAGCTCAGGTATAGCATATCTCATAGCTTTATCTAGGACTTCCACATCTTCTTCTTTTAATTTCGTATGTTTAGCTCTTTTACCGCTTATAACCCCGCTGAAGGCAATAAAGGAATATTTAACTCTATAATCTTTCCCTATAGCACCCTGTTTATTTCCTTCTCCTGAAGCAAAATGGGATGTTATGCTGGCTTCCAGGAGTTCCACTTTGTTGAGAGAATACCCCCAGTTGAACTGGACAGGTCCTATAAAATTTTTATTGTCATTTTTTACAGGAATAGTAGCCCCAAAAAGCCTTACATCTATAAGTTTACCCAGTATTGTATCTACATCACTGCTGCCAAGTTCTTTTATCCTGCCCTCTGCAGTTACAGCTTTATCATCAACTTTTGAAACAAATAATTCATAGCCTTTATCCAGCAGGTAGTCTCTTATGTATCTTTTAATTCTCAAATCAGAAACAAGATTTATATCCCTCTCATAGTCCATACGAGGCCTGTTTTCTTCATCAGGATCTCCATTTGGGTTTGTAAGTTTTGCATCATAAAGATACAAAATTTCACTATTGTTCATTTTCTTTTCCTCCCTTATTTAACATTGCTTTCATGGTATCATAACTATATCCAGACAGAATATAGAACAAATTTTCGTGTTTGTTTAACTTCCATGAATCCCTGTTGGCATCCATGAGCCTTTTACACTCTGAAAAAGTAATTTCATTGTATTTTCTTATTTTCTCCTGAATGAGCTTGTTGAAAACTTCATTGGCAAGTCTTACAACTTTGCTTTTATCAACACCGCCAAAATTAAGTTTATTTAAAATTGGCTTTCTGTCTTCACCCATTCTTCTGTACTGTGCATTTCCTATCTCACCTATAAGACATCCAAGTAAAAACATGGCACTTTGCTGTTCATCATATCCCATGTTTAAGATATAAACTTTCATATCATCTCTAACTTTTAAATTGGAAACGTCCATTTTTTCTCCCTCCTCCATGCATCCCATATATTCTAAAAACTTTATACAGAAATTAGCTTTAAGTATTGTGTTATATATGCCTGATTTACCATTTACGTTGTAACCTTCTTGATCAAAAAATTCAATTTTGACACAGGAAACAACTCCTTTTATAAATTCATCCAGTTTTAAACTCCTCTGTGTAAAAATAGCATCATACATTTGAAGAAGTTTTCTGTAATTCATAGGTTCTGAATTTTTAACTCTTATAGGTGTCATGAAATAAAAGGTCTGCAGATCTATATTGACTCTATAGTTTATCCCCATGATTTTTCTGCTCAATTTGCTTATGTGGTAGGACGCCGTCATAATCTTCTGAAATACAGATGGATCCACATCCTTAATCAGCTTCTGAATTTTGGTTGCCTGATTTGATTTTTTATAAAACATTATATTTATCAAAAAATATGTATTTCTGTCTCTCATATCTGCTATATTCTGAATTTCATCTTTAAAATTCTCTACTCCATTTAAATTTTTAACTGTATTAAAAGAATGCTGAATTTTCTCGGATACTTTGTCCAAGTCCTTTTTATTCATAGGACTTCCCAATACAAAATGGGGAATTAAATAAACTGTAAATCCCACAAGCCTTGTATTCAATTTATTTTGTATATAATTTTCCCCTGATATGAGTTTATTGAGGCATTCACTGCATAAGAGCATATTTTTATCATAGTTTTTAAGCTCACTTGCAAATATAATTTGATTTGTAGTATAGTACTTTATTTTCATTTTGGATAAATCGGAGGTTAAATTTTCACTGCTTCCGCACATACTGCAGTAGCCTTTGACATTTTTACTGCCTTTGCTTTTCTGCTTGCTTTTTAGAATCGCCTGTCTATATTCTTTGAAATCACTTAAGGGTACTCCATCCACTAAAATAGTACAAAGACCTATCTCATCCTTTTTCATATCGAATTCAGTTTTTATGTAATTTTCAAACTCCCTGGAATAAACTTTTTTTAGAGATGAGGCTACATTTTTATACCTGCGTTTTTCATCTTCTTCAGTTTCTTCACTTTCAATTTTGTCTAATATTTCTAAAACATCCTCTTCTCCAATTCCATATTTTTTATAATTTAAAATATATCTATTTTTAGGTTTGAATTTATCTCCCAGATCTACGTAATAATTGCTGAATATAGTCTTTAGCTTTCCATTTAATTCACTTCCCAAATCCACCTTTGTCAAATTATATAATGTTTCAGTTATGTGGTACAGATATGAACTGCTGGTTACAAACCACTGTGGAGATGCAGGGCCATCTGCAGAACCTATAAAGGCATATTTCAAAGCCGTAGAACTGTCAACCTCTTCTTTGGCATTCAATTTCAATTCATCTTTTTGTGTGCTAAAGCAAAATTTCAGCACATGAGTCTGTTTCCCCTTTCTATTTTTGGAAGGTACATCTTTAATCAAGCTGCAAAGCATGTCCCCGCCATCAGAAAGCATGGAATTTCCTATTTGAATTATACCTTCTATCATATATAAATTTTCACTCCCTTCTGTTAATTTTGGACATATAAATCATTTTATAAGCATTTAATTTTAAAAGAATAATTGTATTTTTAAGAAAAATATAACTATTCTTTTAATCATAACCATTCCTTATAGGTATTCTAAAATATACATTCCAAACTTACAGGTTTCAATTCCTTTTTTAGGTACCCTAAAAATATTTTTGCCTTATATGTCATATATTAGCATTAATTTTACATAAATACAATATTTTTTGCAATACTTAAATTTCTCATTTGCAACTTTATAGAATTTTATTTCGCAAAAAACATATAGTTACCATAGCAATAATACATACTAATGCAAAACATACTATTATTATCAATGCTATTAACTTATCACTCATTGTTTCAGCTCCCCTACTATGAAAATTAATTATAATAATTTCTTATTAAAAAAGATAAAAACTCAGTAAATAATTTATAAGCAAAAAATTTTATCTTTCTAATCATTATTAAAATATATTGTAAATTCTATATAATCCATTTATTAAACAGTATTTCATATTTTTATATTTTATTTATCACAAATTATCTTCCAGATATGAATAATTTAAAAAATCGTTTAGATTTCAAACTTACAGTAATAAATATATTTTCTTAAAAAAATATGTCCTGATTTTACTCCTTCACTTTGATAATTTCTGATAAGAATTATATCTCCTACTTTACACACTTAGGTTCACCATTTTACTTTTCAATAGTTGCTTTTCCATTAACAGTTATTTTCTTTTTACCTTCTAATACACCTTTGCTCCATTTAAAAGGAACAGCGTCTTTCAAAGCTTCTCTAGAGGTAATTGTAGTTCGAGGTCTGCCTTTTAGTTTACTAAGATTCAATGATCTTCTCATAATAATCCCTCTATCTAGCTATCTAGAGGCTAATTGAATTTCCCTTTAAGACTAACCATATCATTATATATTTATATTAGCATATACCATAATAAAGATTATTATATATAATTATATTTTTGTCTTATTTTTATAATAATATTCATATTTGTATAATTTCAAGTCTTCTACACCGTTCGATTAAAAAATTTCTATTCATTAGCTACCCCAAGCTACCCCACTTTTCTAAAAAGCAGCAAAATAATCCCTCTCAAATTTATCTAGATAATATTTTTTGTCTCCATAATTATTTATCACATATTCTATATAATCACACACTTTAATATAATCTGCCTCATATAAATTTCTTCCTTCTTTTATAGTCTTGAATTGAAGAGTAATTGGTGCTTTCTTCAAATTTATAGTATCAATATTCTCTACTTTAAGTATATCTGTAATATCACAGGCAAATTTCATTTCCTCCATATCGTCTATATCTTTATCAAAAAGTATAGCAAAATCAATATCACTATCTTCTCTTTGATATTCAGTTCCGTAAGAGCCTACTATCCATACTCCTAAAATATCAGGCTCCTTAATAAAATACTTTTTTAAGTTTTCTATTTTGTCTTCTATATTCAGCAAATTAACACCTCCAATTTTCAATATATTTTTCTGAATTCAATTAAAGGCTAATATTTTTAACTATCGTTTTAATAAAAGCTTCAAGATCCCTTAAATTATTTTGAATTATCTCATAGATCATCCCATTGTTAATATCAAAATACATATGAACAATTCTATTCCTAAACTTTGCCATAGCAAAATAGGTATTTATATATTTTCTTTCAATAATGCCACGCTCTGCAAGTATTTTAAAACTTTCCTTATTAGTTTCCGGCCTTCCCCACCTGTTTCTAGCTATTATATGATTACTTATATCAATCATTGCCTCAATTGTCACCTGTAATAAATATTTGGCACTATCTACATTCCTAAAATCTTTTACAAATATATCTCTATCAATTTTTCGCAGTCTATTTAATTTTTCCAGGTTATCCTGCATAAACATTATCCTTTGTTTTACTTTAGGTAAATCGATATTATTAATCATAAATTATCCCCTTAATTCATCTCAATTGAACAATTATACAAATCAGAATATTTTTAACTATATTATACCATATAAAAACTTATCAAATACAGCTATATATCTATAAAAAATATCTGTAGAAAAAAATAAATTCATAATCACAGCAGCCTGAATTCTTCAGGTTTATATCCCTGCTCTCCTTTTAAAACCCCGCCAATTTCATCAATCAATTTTTGCTTGTCTTGAGAAAGAGTCCCTCCAAGAGCCACATAATTGGAAGCATGGTTGTTTCTAAAGACACAATTGCTTATATTGATGTCTTTAATAAGTTCTCTGGTTTCAAGCATAATTTCTCGGGGATTTAAAAGCTGAAATTTACCACTACTCACGTCTCTGCACAGTTCTGTGTCATCCTCAACCATAAGAGTCAACAGCCCCACATAGTCAGGCTGCATGGAATTTATAACTCTTGCCGATTCCACTGCGTTTTCTCTCCAATACTTCTTTCCACCTATCCCAGAAATAAATGTAGCTGAAAGTTTTATGCCGCTGTTTTTAATTTTTTTGCCTGCCTCTATTATCTGTCTGGAATCAACTCCCTTTTTTATTTCCCTTAATATTTTATCACTTCCGCTTTCTACACCCATATATATCATTTTAAGTCCCAAATTTTTCAGTTCCGTCATTTCATCCTGGGATTTTGCCAATACATCCCCCGGGGCAGCATAGGATGAAACCCTATTACATTCTGGGAAAAGCAATTTTATCTTAAGCAATATATCTCTTAAATTTTTCATTGGAAGTACAAGTGCATCTCCATCAGTCAAAAATATTCTATCTACATGTCCATATATTTCTCTTGCCTCTTCCAAATCCCTGTATATTTCCTTCACATTCCTTATCCTAAATTTTTTTCCTTTGTACATATTACAAAAAGTACACTTATTGTGTGCACAACCTATAGTAACTTGAATTATAAAACTTCCGGCCTCACTAGGAGGCCTATATACAATACCTTCATATTCCACTGTAGCTCCCTCCTGCCTATAAAATCTTAAGTTATCAGTTATATTGTAACACTCAGAATTATATTTTTCAGTACTTCGAAAAAATTAAAAGTATCAAGCTATAAGCTCAGTATTTTCAATGGCTTGAGTAAATTCATAAAAATAAAAGCATCTACTATCATTAGATGGTTAAAAAATTCAGTACAGATACAAGTTTCATTTTCCAAAAGACTGAAATGGAAAGCTCAAAACTGAATCCAGCAATTATTAATCTCCAATTTCATCTAATCCAATAGTTTTCTATTTGTCATAGAATGTACATATTGCACATTCAAAAGAAAAAGCTATTCTAAAATACAAGAATAGCTCTAAAAACAGTAATAAAGAATTTTTTATCAATATAAATAATGATAAAAATTCAGATTCTAAAAAATTAAGATGAGCTCTCACAAAGCACATCTTAATTAAATACTAAAGATACAATCAACTAAAAACCATAACGGCTTCTTACATATATTATAAAACATTGTACTAAAAGTTAAACATAAAAATTAAAACTAAGAGGTATTGGTTTATGCACGAAAAGAGAATTAAAATGTTAGAAAAATATATACCTATTCTTTGTAATACTGTACTCTTGTTAAATGTCATATTTATATTTCTATGCATAATTCATGGTAAAAATCAATTTACTCCATTATTTACATTTCTTTTTTTCTTTAATTTGATGTGGTATGCATTGTTCGAATATATTAAATTATCATAATAAGATAATATATTCAAACCCATTTTCTTTAAAAATGGCACCAATTCAAAAATAGAGTTAGTAACACCCACTAGAGTACCATCTATGGCTAGAATATCGGTTACATATGTAACTTGAATTTTTCCATTTTAAAAAAGAACCCTGGATTTGTTCAAAACTCTTAATAATTTAACTTCTATTAATTAATAGATAATTTTTTTACTGCTTCATTTTCATTGGGAACAAAAAATATATGATTCCCTTTATTACTTTCATATATAAAATCTTTCAACGATTTACTTGAATAGCAGGTAAAATCACCAATAACAGCAAATCTTATATTGTAATTAACAAACTTTTGCAATATTTCCCCAGCAAGGTGGGTACTCAATTTAAAAAAATCTTCCGTAATAGCTTCTTTATTTAAAGCAATTCTATAACATTCTGATTCATATGAAACAGTTGCTATAAAATCCAAAGTTGATTGAACATCTTTTATTAATATATCATTACTCTGAATAATTGCAATTGATTTACCATTTTTCTGAACTATTTTAGTATCCATAACTTCATCTGCCTTTCACTAGTACCTTTTAGAAAACATATTAACATATTAGTACAATAAAATAAAGGCAAAATAAAAAAGCTATCTCTAATTCTTTGGCACCATCATCCCAATCTCAAATTTATCATCTTCGCATATCTATAATTGTAATTCGTATTAGGACTAATTGGATTTTTATTTATATAAAAAGTTCTAGATACCGTAGTAGTAATAAATTCATTTATGCTTGCTGGGCTACTGCTTAAAAAACTTTATCATTCGTTGTTCCAGGCCCTAAAGCATTTGAAAGGCTATAAAAACTGGAGCAGCAAACCAAACATAATCTAATTGTATAATTGCTCCAATTACCTGCTAAGTTTCAATTCCTTATAGGTATTCTAATCCTAAAATCGCTGTCGCATCTCCTCCACCTCCTTTACCCAACAAGAATTTCAGCAAACAATCACAGACTGCGAATTAACTGGAAACACAAAAATTGTCGACCCCTGGTAATCTTTACTCTATTTAGTTTCATTCCATCAAAACAATTTTCTTTTCTATACATAGAAAAATATATTAATTGTAATAAGTTTTTCACTATGCCTTTTAAACATTATATGAAGCTGTGAATAGTAACCTAACACCTTCAAATAGCATAGAAGTTTTAGGAGCATTTATACAAAACTAGAATATGCAATACAAATAAAATTAGCATCATGCTCAATTTGTTCATGCTTTTTCAATTATATATACATTCCTTTTTTTAATCTAAAAGAAACATTTTCATTGCATTCTAAAATTTTACTACCCGGGATAAAATAATAGCCTTTAGAATCTATTAAATGATGAGTTTTGATAAAATTATACTGCACTACATATTCCAACTTACTGTTTACAAATTTTATATCATCTGACAAGCGAATATAATTTTTTATCGGTTCCGAATTTTTACTATTAATAAGCAAGCTGCCATCATTTTTTAAGTCCCAATTATTTAAGTTGTCTTCTGATACTGGCAAAGGCTTTTCATCCATTTTCATTTGTCCAAATCCATAAGATATTTCTCCTCCAACAGATATTTCATCCAAATTATTTATGAATTCATTAAATTTCGAATTATATTCTGTTTTTATTCCCAATAAGCCAATCCAGTATATATTTTTCTTTTTGTCTTTAGATTTATGTAATATAATTTCAGTTTCATGAAGTGAAGCATCTTTTGCAGAAATACACATGGGGTTAATTGCTGTAGACATAAACACATCTGTATAATTTATTCTAAATTGTTTCTCTGAAATATTTCCTATATATAGTCGGCCATCCTTTAAGTTTGGAAACATGGGCTCATCATCAATTTTAGGATAAAAACAGGTTATATTTTCAAATATTCTTTTCCCTTCTTCAAAATCCTCAGCTCTTCCGCCTTTGAATTTCCCATAACTATTAACTAAAGCTCCCCACAAAGTCCAGCCAGGAATAAATACTTTAGTTTCCGACAAAACTCCATAGTTTTTCTCTCCTATATGAATCGGGCTAATCTGTTTAAATGTTACCTTATACCATATCAATTCATTTGCTTCATTAGCCATTGTTATCACCCAAAGCCTTAGCATGATATCTGGCATAGATCAATATCCTTTCAATTATATCTTTAAAAAACAGTAGGGAATTTAAGTCCTCAGATAATTCAATAAAGAACTCGTCACAACTATTTTTATAATCAATGTCAATATCATTTTTAAATTTTTCTATTATATCCTCTATAAATGCTTTACTTATATCATTATTTTTTTTAGATTTACAGTAGACATAGTATCCATATACGCCATCATTAGATAATACTCCTAAAGCTTTGTCAATTAAGTTAATAACATCTTTCTTGTCTTTATTGTCATTAATCATATCGTAACTATATTCATTTATACGAGAATCAAGATTATTAGTTTCCATTTCCTTCACCTCTATCAAAAATCTTCATTCTTCCAAAACCTCTTGTTGTCATGCCACCTATTCCTAATGTTTCAAAATATTTTTTACTTTCTTTTAAAGCTTCTTCGACATCCTTTTTTTGAGGCTTTTCTGATAAAGGACGCTCTTCAATCCTCACATTTCCATAAAAAACTGCTCCCCTAGGAATTGCTTCACTGGTAAATAAAGCCTTGTCTTTAGCCGCTCCTGTAATCGGATCTATAGATACGGAAGTCCTGGTTTCAAGATTTGAATTTATTATCTGTGCAACTATACTGTCGGATACTATTATAATTTTCCCCTCTGAAATAATATTTTGAAGTACAGATTTTTGATTTTTTAAATCCTCTTTCATCTTTAAATAATTTTCTATTTTAGTATATATATCATTATTATCTTCAATTCCTAAATTTAACCATCCAAGATTTATGGTTTTTATACCATTTTTCAATATAATTACCTTATCTTCTGACGGTTCTTCTTTTACATCTATACCTGCAGAGCATAAAATATTTTTTGAAGTTATCCACATTGTACCTAACCTTGTATATACGGGAAACAGCAATATATTCAAATCCGAAAAATATGCCATCCCCCTTTCAGATTTATTCTTTTTAGAATAGCCAAAAGTCTTGCACACTATACAACTCCCACAGTGTCCAGTATCACTTTTTTGCGATTCTTCAACCGTTACATCAGGCTCCTCATCTTGACCTGCACATTTGATTGCTGCATATCTATTTCCTTCTATACCTGTTACCCAATTTTTTTCATTTTTTATAAAAAGATTCTTAAAATCAGCTTTTTCTACTTCACTTCTCTTAGATCTGCTTTTCTTGTATTCATCATTAAAATAAGAATATAGAGTAATAGTCATATAATATCTCCAGGTTCCTGCTAAGCTTGTCCCCGGTATTTTAGGTATTCTTGTTATAGGATCCCTTACTATAGTATTATCAACACGCCCTATGGTAAATCCACCTGTTCCTATATAAATAGGGTCTTGAGATATAGCAATTATATTCATTTACTTCAGCTCCTTTTTTATATTTCCTTTAAACAATTATGCCAAAAATCGTACATATCTAAGAATTTATAAAGTAAAGACTTAAATTCATCACTTGACTTTTCCTTCAGATCATTCCAGCTTGAAGCCCCTAAAATTTTTGCAAATTCATTCTTTTTTTCATCATCTTTTAATTCAAATATATTTATAAAAGCAGAAAGCATAAATTTTACTAGACCGTCCTGGTTTTCATTGCCCTTCCAATCATTAAGCTTTGAATATATAAGACTTACCATACTTTGAAGTTTTGTATTATTTATTTTTTCTTTTTCCTTTTCTTCATCATCTTTAACTTTTTCTTCATTTCTAAAATATTTTTTAAACTTTTCAAAGTTTTTCCATTCTTCCCATGTATAAGGTCTGTTATTTTTTAATTCTGTAGCTCTTTTTGCATTTGAACCACCCTTTTCATAATTATAGTTTATATCATTTCTTCTTATGTTCGTATCCAAAAATTCAAAATCTATTGTATTAGGATATACATAATATTCTTCATTTTTACTGGCATTGTCTACATCTTTAAGAAAAATATTTTCTTCTTCTTGTTTAGGCAAATAAAATCGATAAATTTTATCATCTTCATGATTAATTTCTCTATCCAGCTGAAAAAGGCTATAATATTTACAATTTAGTTTATCCTCTTCACTAATATCGAAAGATCCTTTTAATTCTTCGCCCGTTTTTTTATCTTTAATACTGTCCCAATTATAAATATCTCTTCTTATATTTCTTAAAGCCTTTATCCCTATATAAAGGGGCTTTTTATAATCTTGGAACACTATCCCCATATGCAATGGAAGTTTGCCATTTACGTATTTAAAGTCTTTATTATATTTTTTTTCAACTCTTTCTATTACTTTTGGAACATATTCTGCAGGCATAATAAATTGCCAGGATACCGGAGTTGGATTTATTATGGAAATGTAAGGTTTATAAGTAATATATTCAACATTATTTAAGTCAACTGAATGTTTACTGTTGTCATCCATATCTGTTAATTCAATTTCCTCTTTATTTAACCAATCTGATTGGCCCTCTTCTATTTCACGATAAGCAGTTTTATTTTTCATCAAATTTTTCTTTAACAAAGGAACAGTCTGCTCTACAGATGAAATAAGATATAAATTCCCATTTGCATCAGGAGTAAAATTTAATGCCTTATATTCAAATTCTCTGTTTCTATATTGTTCATCAACAATATTCCTAAATTTAATCCGCTTATTTCTCCACTCTGGCATCTTAAAGGTATTGCATAAATTGCTTTGCAACTCCTTAAAGAACTCCTCTGTTGTTTCCCATATTCTTCTAAACCTTGCCGGCGAAGGATTTTTTCTTATAAGAAATTGAAGCAGTATTTCTGATAAAAATTTTAAAGTTTTTTCATCTTTTTTAATTTTACTCCAATTAATTTTTCTTCCTTCAAAATTAATTTTGTCTCCTAGATTTTTTTGCAAAATTTCTTCCCATTCATCACCTATTGTGCGTTCAATAAGAATCTTTTTACAATATTCTTGTATACTTTCTTTGTCCAACTCTTTACTATATACTAAGTCTTTAATAACTGAGCAGTCATTTTTACATTTTAAATTTGTCTTTATATTACTCTCCAATTTTTCTACGCTATTACTAACATTTTCATTCCTTAACATCAAGTTCAGCATATTTCCATTTAACCATTCACTCAATTCAAATTTGAGTGTCACTAAAGCTATTCTGCCATTTTTGTCCTGGAGTTCTCCAGTAAAAACAGTTTCTTCATCATTGTTATCTATTGATTTAGTTTCTTCATAACGCTTTCTTTTATCGCAGACAACACATAATTTTAACCCCCCAACCTGTCTTTCAGCAAGCCTAACCCTGCAAACATCACATATTGTATTAAAATGTTCTGTTGATTTTATTTCTAATGATTTTTCAATATCAGCAATTTTAGGGTAAATGGGTTTAAAAAAATCCTTCTTTGCATTTTCTAAAAGATAAGCTATATTCATGGTTCCCCTTGAAGGCTTTGTCAAAAATACTGCAGGAAAAATTTCCCCGTTAAAACTTTCAAAACATTTTACTATTTCATCTTGAAGTTCAATTAGGCTATCATTTAAATAATACAGTTTTCCTATCTCGTCATCCCTTCTCACATGCTTACCGCAGATATTTTCCGGAACAATAAAATATATTCCAGTTTCATCTCTATAGATTTCATTTCCTAAAGTATACTTTGTTTCTATTGATTTTCTTATTATTTCATCCACTTTAAAGGTTTCTTCTCTGTACCATTTAATAAAGCGAGGATTTATAGCTTTCTCTGCAAGGCCAAGTTTATCATACTGTATTCCAAGAATTGACCACCTTATTTTTTGTGGATCATCCATATATTTATCATACATTGAACCATCCAAAGATATAGCCGCCAAAGCTGCTTTAAACATAGAAGAAGTCATATATGCCTGATCCCATAAAGTTATATCATTGATTGGAAATCTGCTGTCGCTTAAAAGATGCTTATACCAATTTTTTGTTTCATACTGAATATATTCTCTTATTTTAATTGAATCCTTATCAAAATCAAAATTTTTACTTCCAAGATTTTTTAAAAAATCTATTCTTTTTTTATCATAATTGCTTCTTCCCTCATCAGTATCAAGGATCCTTTCTTTTATGCTTCCAAAAGCATTCGCAATATTTAAATTGAAATCATCTAATTGTCTCTTCGGAGAACCTTTGTCAATTCCAGAATTAATATTTTCACAGCCTTTAAGCATGATTTTCTCTATAAAATTATCTTTATAAGCTTCACCAGCTCCATTTATTACATTAACAAGTTTAAAATTTTTGCTTGATTTTGTTTTTGAACCATTAAGTTTAATTTTAATATCAGTATCCATTAATAAAGATTTAAAATCTTCTCCTGCTTTTTCTAGATCTAATTCAAAAGGGCATTTCCCATCTGGAGTTCTCTTAAAATAAGCTTTATAGTATTTAAAAACTCCATAACCATATTTATCACTAAATTTATCATTAAATGAACTCTCTAACTTGAAATAAGTTATATTACGACCCCGCTTTTCATCTTCCTTTTGCTCCCAAAAGCCAATATGGGTCTTACCTAAATTAAATAGCAGTGCTCCTATTTCTGACTTTAAAATTTCTTTACTGTTTTCTTTAAGGTTTTGTAAATTCAAGTTTTTCATTTCAAGCCTCCATTTTACCATCAAAGAATTTCACAGGCCTAAGAACTTTTGCCAACCCCCAGCCTAATTTTGTCTTAGCGCCTATTCCGACATTTCCCAAACAATATTTAAATATTTCCTCAATAAATTTCTTATCGTTCTTTATTTCCTCTTTAAGTTTTTCTTTATCTTCCAGTATCCCATTAAATGGAATATAGGTGAATTGGAAAACACCTTTTGAGCCACTTGGCACAACTTCATAAAAAATAGGATTTGATCCTTTTCTTTTTACTTTATCCTGAGGATTTATCACTTCATAGTTAACGTTACTAAAATAAGTAGGGTAAAATATACCTCTCCCTTTATTAACCAAAAATATATTTTTAGCCTTTTCTTTTTTTTCAAGTATTTGAGTTGCCAATTGCTTTATAATACTTGTACCATTTTTACTTATATTTAAATTTATCCCCAAATCATATAAGCAATATCTAATTAAAGCTTTTACATATTTATCATTATTCTCGCCTTTTTCTATTAAATTTTCTATTGTCTCTCTCACTTTTCTAAAATTTTCTGAGCCCGTACCGAAAATCCTGGTATAGCTTAAATAATATTTAATTATATTCGAAATAGTATAATTGTTATCTTTCACTTTTTCTTTTAATTTTTTCAATGCTGCTGACGAAAGATAACCTTTCCAGCCACTTCCCCTTATCATTGGAATCTTTGTTATATACTCTTTCAATACAGGATTTTGTACAATGTACAATTCGTCATTATCTCTTGAAAAATACGGAGATTTTAAAGTAAATTCACACCTTATTCCAAACGAACCTGGAATTAAATTATCAACATAGTTTTTCATATCAACATTTTCATCAAAAATACCAGATATGATTTTTATATTGCTGCAATCAAATTCCTTTTTTATATAATCTTCTTCATATTTTTTTATTTCCTTTTCATTTCTTTTTTGTATTTTTTTTATTTTTATAGTTTGACGTTTCCTTTCTAAAATTTTACCTTCAAAATATAACTTATCATCAGATAAATTATCATTATTTTTCTCATTCAGAATTACCTCATAACTCATTTTCACACCTTCTTCAAGTACTTTTCAAGCAATTCTTGCCCATATAAACTACTATATATATTGACATTCAAATTCTTATTATAATTATCGATAAATAGATTATCTTTCAAACTCTTGCCATCTTTAAGTTTACTTTTAATTTCAGATACTAGTTTTTTAATTTCATTACTTCCGTAATATCCCCAAATTCTAACTTCTACTGTTTTTTTATCTATTTTGTATCCATGAGATACAAATATTTTAGAACCTTCATACTTACCAAATAATTCATGTCTCAATCTCTTATCTTCCACTACTCTTCTAATTACGTCCCTAATATGGAATCCTATCGGAATAAAACCATATCTTGTCCAATTTGTCTCCCATTTTTTTAAATTCGAATTATCTTTATCTGTTTTATCTTTATCTTTTTTATTTTTTTCATCTGTATCACCTACCCAAAAATAATTTCCCTTGATTATAGAAGAAATATCTTCCTCAAATTTTAGGTGAATCTTTAAAAAAAAGAAATTTTCTAAAGCAGGAATTTTCCAATTCTCTCTCTTTGAATTTTTCGGACTTTCTTTTTTAACTTTAATATTATATTGTCTATCAGGGTTCTCTGGTATTATTTTTATTATTCCATTTCCTTGAGAAGTTCTGCTGCCTAATGCTGCATAATCAGAAATTATTCTTATAGTAAGGTTTAAAAGTTCAATTTCCTCAGTTTTTAATTCTTTTACTGGATAAATTGATAATTTTAAAGTCCCTCCTTTTTTAAACATTTTTCCTTCTAACGATCTTTTTTTAGTAGACTCCTTTCTAGTTTCTATTTGTATTTTTTGTACTTCATCTGCAGTGTTCTCTCCTCTGCGATCATCTACAATCAATTTTATTTTTCCTGCCCAGCCATTGCATCCAAATAATTTACAAACTGGGCATATTTTTTGATCATCTAATGCTTTATCTTCATCCATATTTTCTGATAAATCTTTCAAAAATTCTCTTTCCTTTAACTCACATTTCTTAGAAGATTCATTATCACATACTCTTTTTCCAAGACTTCTGCATATAATTTCGTACCACCATCTTATACTTCCCAGTATACTGCTTGCTTTTATTTTCGTCGTTTTCCCAAAAGCGTTGCCTGTCCATATAGGAGTAAGAGATTCTAAATTTGCTGTGATTAATGCTTCTTTATCCATAATTCACCCCCGAAATATCTTTGCATTTAAGATATGAGCTTTTAAAACTTTTCCTGTTTATATTCTCCAAATTAATGCTTTTTAACGATATAAAAAATTCAAATTCAAGCTTATTTTCCATATTTTTATTTTATTATCCTTTCTATTCCATTATCATAAGAACTTCTACAAAAAATATATAAATCCTCCCAAATAATTAAAAAGGAGGAAAATCTTTCAGTTTTGTTTAAATTAATGTAAAAAATTTCGACACTTCTTATAAAAATAAATCTAAAAACTCATTTAAGCAGACAACTTTTCAAAATAAGTATTTTTGTTTTACGAGCCTGCTGAAGGCTGCAAAAAATCAACCTTCATAATATCTGCCAGTTTCCAGTTATTTTATTAAAGTAACACTCTCCGAGCTTATTCTTCAATTTATTTCTGTAAATCAATTTATACTTGAAATATATGACCGGAACTGCGTAGACCACAGCATTTTGAAAAATAACCTCTAATTTTACATTATACCTATCTTTGATTTCATTAATCTGTCTGCTTTTTTCAGAATCATATAGATCTATTTTATGCTTATATTCATCTATCTTTTCCTGACTTAGGTTTTTTCTTCTCATTCTCTTTTCAGCTTCTGACTTCAACGATTCATAGTATTCATTAATTCTTTTTATTTCCCGATCCTTAACCGGCGTATTTCTGAAATCATCCATTTTCGAACTTCCGATAATTTTTATCTGTTCTACTGCTTTTTTTAAACCTGCCAAAAAATCCACATTACAATTTGCAGGATAATCATATTGCGGTTTTATATCATAAAATACACTGTTTAAGATTTCAGGAAGATCGTTGGAAACACATAATGTGCTCATATCAATTACTGTATTTTCAAAATTTTCTATTATATTATCAGAAATATAATCCACTTTAAAATCATACTTTGTAAAATAATTTATAATTTTACTCTGCTTCGTAATTTCCAGATCATATATGTCCCCATTCAAAAAATGTTTTATCTTTTTTTCGGGTTCTGTTACATTTAGATTATCAACACAAACATATCTTATGCCTGCATTAAAATGTTTAAAACTAAGATTTATAATTTTATCCAGAATAAAACTGCCAAAAGTAACAAATTCATAATCCAAATTTTCGAGATAAACTTCATAATCAAAACACAGTTTCAATTCAGTTTTGCCAAATATATCCCCGTATTCATAAGGTACAACAACATATATAAGAGAATATTCAATTTCTTCAACAAGTGCACCCATTGTATTAAAAAATTTTGTGACAAATGCCTGCAAATCTGTCATTTATTTTCACCGGCTTTAAATAAATTTCCAAATATTTTTTCATCCACATCTTTCACTTTTGTATATTGATTTCTTTTATCCAATAGTTTATCTCCCAATTCACCCATTTTTCTTTCCAGATCGCCTTTATCCTGTGAATTAGCCCATATATCCATCACTGCATCATCAAATCCATTGTCTTCTTCACTTAAATCACCCAATATCATATCAACTTCACCAACTACAAGTTCAAACATATTTATCTTTTTGTCCAGTATATCCAATATATAGGATTCTATAGTATCCTTAGCCGCAAGATTAAAAATATGCACATCTCTTTTTTGCCCTACCCTGTGTATTCTCCCTATTCTCTGTTCTATGGCCATAGGATTCCACGGCAGATCATAGTTTACCATAGCATTGCAGAACTGAAGGTTTCTGCCTTCGCCTCCTGCCTCGGTACTTAAAAGAATCCGGGCTTCCTTCTTAAAATATTCAATTTGATTTTCTTTTTCTTTTCTTGTCATACCTCCATAAAATACAGCGGTCTTATAATCATTTTGTTTTAATAATTTTTCCAGGAATTTTATTGTGGTCTTATATTTTGTAAATACTATAATTTTATCATTGAAACCATTGATTATATTTATAAGCTTTATGTCTTTGGTATTTTCCTCATATTTCATTTTCTCTATATCTTCCGCAATGCCAATGAAATTTTTTACACATTTTCTATTCTCTACGGAAATATTTTCATTGTTCAATAATCTTTTCAGAGTTGGAATAACACAATACACACTGCTGCAGTTCTTCCTGAATTATTTTAAGAGTAAACCTGGACATACCTTTTTCACCTTTATTGTAATTATCACGTACAAATTCACTTATCAAATCATAGAATTTCTTTTCCACTGCAGACAAATTAACTTCTATGGTGTCGGCATATCTTTTAGTAAATTTTATGTCCACGTCGCTTCTTTTATTTCTGACCATTACATCGGATACCAATGCTCTTAATTTCTCGATATTTTTAGGTTCCATCAATTCCCCGGATTTGACAAAATTTTTTTTAAAATCCGAATATGTACTCAATTGACCGGGTTTCAGTAAAGTTATCAAATTATATAATTCCTCAAGATTGTTTTGAATGGGAGTTGCAGTTAAAAGTAATATGGAGTTTTTATCCAGATTATTTACAAAATTCCAGGCAACAGTTTTTCTGTTTTTCAGATGATGTGCCTCATCTACAATTACCATATCATAATGTATTTTCAAAATGCACTCACTATTCCGCTTTCTCTTTGCCAGGTTTATAGAAGAGATAATTTTAGGATAATAAGTCCACGCTTTATCTCCCATATTTTTAAATTCAGGATCGTCACTGGTTATAAAGTCCTGATTGAATTTTCTCTTCAATTCATTGCTCCACTGATTCACAAGGGATGGCGGAACAAGTATCAATATTTTTCTTGCAAATCCCCTTATAATGTATTCCATCATGACAGTACATGCTTCTATGGTTTTTCCGAGCCCGACTTCATCACAAAGAAGTGCCCTGCCTCTGAATTTCTTGAGCACTTCTTTAACTGTTCTAACCTGATAATCAAATAAATTCATATCTCTTATAATACTCTGTGACAAAATACTATCAAAATCAGGAATAACTGCAAAATCCTTTGCAAGTTCATAAATCTGACTCCATTTTTCATCATCAAAATCGAATTTTGACAACTGCACTATTTTCCTGTATGCCTCAGAAGAATTCTTGACACAACTGAATATTTCATCTTTCTTATCAACTTCATTCAAATTTTTCAGTATCAGCTGATTTTCCTCTTCATTATATGAAATAACCGCCCTGCTGTTTTTTATGTCTTTAAAAAATCCCTTGATACCTCTGCCTGTTATTATATTTTCACTTCTGTCAACCTTAAAAGATTTCAACCTGCCCCCGTCAATTCTTATATTGATTTCAGCTCTATCCCGTGGTATTAGTTGTGCCATTATATTATCCATCTCCACTGCACCCATATCAACAAGCTCCTTATTGACTTTACATATAAATTCTTTCATTGCAGTATATCCTCTCCAATTTCGTAATCTCATTTACTTTCTAGTCTATGTCATGCTCCTGTAGCCTCTACACCGATAGCCATCTGACCAGTAAACAGGTTTCCTTCAAATTTATCCTGAAGTCCACACAAAACCTCAGTTTTGACTATACTTTGAAGTCTTAACGATGCTTAAAACAGCTCTTCACTTTCGTTCAGCTTCATGATACATACCTGACAGCTCTTTGCTGCCTTTTTCTCATGCACTCAGTACCAAAAAGTTGTTGACATATACATGTGTAAAATAGCCATTATTTATTTTTATTATATGTCTTAAAGTTACATAATTAAACAGTTCCTTTAAAAATTTTTCAGGTATTTTTAGTTTTCTGAAATCAATATAAAAAATAGCATAATACATTGTAAACTAACAGTTTTTGCTGTCTTCATTTATAAATTAGGTTGGAAAATAAGTCTGCAATGTTTTTCAGGATAATTGCATAAAGCACAAGAAAATCCAGCGTATAATAATTCACTTATACTCTGCTCATAATCTCAAGGAATACATTGTCCGGGAAATAGCTCATTTCTTTATCTCAATGCATCCAAAACCTTGAGAATTTTTTGAGCCGATGCCGGCATTATAAGCTATATCCATAAGTTCCTTTGAACCTTCAATTAAAAATTCTCCATCCCATCCCTTTATAACATAATCCTTATAAATAACTACTCTTTCCTTTAATTTTTTTCTGTTAAGAGGACTTATGGAAAAGTCATCTTTTGTAGGCAGATTGTCATAATAAGCTTCATATTTATGTATTAAATTTTTTCTTATAAGTTCACTAAATTCATGTTCCAGGGGATTATAGTAATAAGTTTTATTTCCCGCATAATTTTTGAAAGTACTGTACATGACTATAGGAGACTTTGTGTAAACTTCTTCTCTCTCAGAAATCCTATTATGTACGGTCTCAATTGAATCCACTTCCACTATATTATTTCCAAACTTAAAATTATCTTTTTCTATAACATTCAATGCTAAATAACTTAAAAACTTATTTTCCAAAGATGAAACAGTAAAATGTGCATTGTCAAAGAAATCTATAATTTTTCTTTCCCTGTTTATTTTAAATTTCCCATATATTTTAGAAAACGTAAACAGTTTATACTTTCTTTTTCCAATCTTATATCCACAATCATGTATAAATTTTTGATAATTTTCATCTCCAAGCCAGTTTAATATAACCGCCTGGAGTATATTATTGTAATGTATAGGCAAACTCAACTTTTCCTTAAATCCTACATTTATATTTAATCTCATACTTTATCAGCTCCAATTTTTAAATCAAATATATAAATTTTCTACAAGAAAATGAATACCCAAAAGTTTAAAATTTTCTTTTGAAATGAGATACATGTTTCATGTATCAATTATATATTTATTATATCTAACTTATAAGCGTCTATCAATTCAAGTACAGCATATTATGCTGAAGATAATCCAATAATGGCAAGTGCTCATTTAAATACATCTATTTTAAGATTCAACTTATAAGCAGGCATAATATTGTCCAGCAAAAGTATGCTATTATCTAATTATTGACTCCATTTTTCCAGTAATATAACTATATTTTTTATTATATCATGTCCTTCTTCTTTGTTTAAATGACTTCCTATCATGCAAAAACTTAAAGTACATACTCCAGAATATGTAGAAACAGCCAGCTGAAATTGTGGAACTTTTCTAAAGCTGCCCGTTAACAGGCAATGCAAAATTGTATTATCCTCAAAATAAAATTGTCGGTCGAGGATGCCAAAATTAGTATAGGAAACTGACTGAACATGATAATGTTTCGAAATTATCCAGTGGACAAAGAAAACAGGCAGTTTGTGATAAATTGACTGCAGCTTCGGAATTGACTGTAAAAATGTCTTTTTGCTCTTCAAATTCATTATTTGATTATGAATTTTTTGAGCAATGATAAAAATATCATCACTGTTTTCAACTGAAATTATCAATCCATATTCCCCTGTCAAATTGGCAATGCGCAGTGATTGAGAAGTTGAAAATTGCCTCAAGTCAGTTGGACATGGGATCGATATCTTTGTCAGTTTTGTTTCTCGTGATAAAGTAATAATATAAGCAGCCATAATTACATCATTAATAGTTAAGCAATATTTCTTAACTCTTTGGTTAATTTTTAAAAATTTATCTTTTGAGATCCCAACATAATCAACAAATTTTTTCAAAATAGGATCTTCATTTGTAAAGGGCATAGTCAAAACGTGATCAGGTAAATCCATCTTTGATCTATATTCTCCATTATTGCCAAGTAATGCCTTTATAATGGATTCACTTGAACGCTGGTTATGAAAATTTGAGGCTAATTCCTTATGATTATAATTATTAGCCAGTAAATAAAGAAATTGTTTAAAGCCTGAACCATCTGTGAATATATGACTCATTACCATGTAAATTATAGACTCCGGTATATTTTTTATAAAAATTTTAAGCTGGGTATCTTTAAGAAAATCAACGGGCTGCTGAAAGAAATCATCATTTTCTCCCAATTGGATGACCACTGTGTGATTTGATTCTGATGAATAAATCCATCGATTTTTCCCAGGCTGGTAATGGCATAAAATTTCGGGAATTTGCACACTTGTAAGTTCGACAGCTTTTTTAAGACGATTCACATTGATTGGTGAGGATAATTTTACTATACAGGAAATAATAGGATACATCTCTTTAAATGCCACCGTATGCAACATATCCATTGGTTCACCTTTATAATAATGCCGTTTTCTCATATAAGTTCCCTTCAAACATTTTATTTTTCCTCATAGGTAATCTAAAAGCAGACTGCTGTGGCTCCTGCAAATGTAGCAAAATAGTATGTTTCAATTCCTCATAGGTAATCTAAAAACAATTATCGTTCATTTGTTTCAATGCAACATTATACAATTTCAATTCCTCATAGGTAATCTAAAAACTTTTACCCCAATCTTTCATACCTGCCACGCTAGACTATTTCAATTCCTCATAGGTAATCTAAAAACCCAGTAGTTTTTCCATCATTGAATACATATGCTGTTTTATTTCAATTCCTCATAGGTAATCTAAAAACAAAGTTGGATGGTTCTAAATTAATTAATACTCTTATATTTCAATTCCTCATAGGTAATCTAAAAACCATGACCTATTTACGAATTGTTGGGGAGATATTGAGGAATTTCAATTCCTCATAGGTAATCTAAAAACGGCTTTAACAGGCCAAAGGATGTGTTTTTTAATGTATTTCAATTCCTCATAGGTAATCTAAAAACTTAGTAATATCCAAAATGAAGGCATTGCGGGTTATAATTTCAATTCCTCATAGGTAATCTAAAAACTCAGGGACCACCTTAAAAAGCTGCATATCATGGCAAATTTCAATTCCTCATAGGTAATCTAAAAACCATTCGAGAATTCTTTGATTTTATCTCCAAAAATAGATTTCAATTCCTCATAGGTAATCTAAAAACGTTTATTCTAGGAGGTATTAAAATTGTACGAATTGAAATTTCAATTCCTCATAGGTAATCTAAAAACTGAAAGAAAACTGGTATAGACAATATGCAGCAGCACAATTTCAATTCCTCATAGGTAATCTAAAAACGTACGGGCATATGAAAGCAGAAGGCGTATGAGAGCGGATTTCAATTCCTCATAGGTAATCTAAAAACACTTAAATATATACCAGTATAAAACAGATGATGGGGGATTTCAATTCCTCATAGGTAATCTAAAAACTTTATTACTTTCCAGAAT
Source organism: Clostridium sp. MT-14 (assembly GCF_042436595.1). Classification (NCBI taxonomy): domain Bacteria; kingdom Bacillati; phylum Bacillota; class Clostridia; order Eubacteriales; family Clostridiaceae; genus Clostridium; species Clostridium sp. MT-14. Next base: position 72,646 of record NZ_JBHMIY010000011.1, on the reverse strand, counting down.
ATCTTCTATGAATTTTCATTTCAATTCCTCATAGGTAATCTAAAAACTATAGAGCTGCTTACATGGAATTGTGGGATGTGATGGATTTCAATTCCTCATAGGTAATCTAAAAACTATTTTTGCCAGAAATCAGGGAAAGCAGATGTGCAATATTTCAATTCCTCATAGGTAATCTAAAAACATAACAGCTCAACAGGCTTCTAGCATAATCAAAAACGATTTCAATTCCTCATAGGTAATCTAAAAACTGAAACCAAGGCTTTTGCTGACAGGGAAAGAGAAAGAAATTTCAATTCCTCATAGGTAATCTAAAAACCCGTTGACAACATATGGACAATGGATGCCTGACATGGATTTCAATTCCTCATAGGTAATCTAAAAACTTATTTTGCAGATGAAGAATGTGAGTTTGAAGAATTATTTCAATTCCTCATAGGTAATCTAAAAACCTAAATTTAGCAGAAAAATCTTGAGCAGGTTCAGAATTTCAATTCCTCATAGGTAATCTAAAAACCTGTCCATTCTTTTTCCACTCTCCATCCATTCTCTGATTTCAATTCCTCATAGGTAATCTAAAAACTATTGTACTTGCCCCTGTGTTGGTATTGGAAGGTTATTTCAATTCCTCATAGGTAATCTAAAAACGCACTGAGAGAAAATATTTTGCAGAGGAAGAATGGGATTTCAATTCCTCATAGGTAATCTAAAAACGGAGAAATATGCACTTACTGTAATAAATGTGGGAGATAGATTTCAATTCCTCATAGGTAATCTAAAAACTGTGAATATCTTACTTGTTCCTTATCCTTTGTAAATAATTTCAATTCCTCATAGGTAATCTAAAAACTTTATTAGAGAAGAAGACAGAGAATATGTTTTTGATGATTTCAATTCCTCATAGGTAATCTAAAAACAAATAAAGACAGATATGTGCGAGGGAGAGTAATTAAATTTCAATTCCTCATAGGTAATCTAAAAACCGGAGAATATTCCTCGCCTGTTTCTGGTTCCATGTGATTTCAATTCCTCATAGGTAATCTAAAAACAACATTCTGCAACATATGTTACCCTATGGCGTGGTAATTTCAATTCCTCATAGGTAATCTAAAAACTTACATGATATAGGCAGAAGAAACAATTCAAACGATAATTTCAATTCCTCATAGGTAATCTAAAAACCCATATCAAAGATGTTAAATCTGCCAAAGTAGATGGATTTCAATTCCTCATAGGTAATCTAAAAACCCCTGCTGCTGTAAAGTACCTGCGAATTCGTTAATGTTATTTCAATTCCTCATAGGTAATCTAAAAACCTACAGAAGAAATAACTGTAATTATGCTTGTGTCCATATTTCAATTCCTCATAGGTAATCTAAAAACTTATAGATGTTTATACCCGTAGGGCTGAAACTCTTAATTTCAATTCCTCATAGGTAATCTAAAAACGTAATGAGTAGTGTTTAATAGTGAAGATGAACAAAAATTTCAATTCCTCATAGGTAATCTAAAAACTTAAATGATTTAATTTGACTTTCAAGCTTCATATTTTATTTCAATTCCTCATAGGTAATCTAAAAACACGACAAAAAGAAGAAGCTTGGAACGCTGCTTATGAATTTCAATTCCTCATAGGTAATCTAAAAACCTATATACCCCCAAAAGGTGGCAATCCTCCAACTAAATTTCAATTCCTCATAGGTAATCTAAAAACGATCTAAAGACATCTAAGTGATCGCTTCAAGTATGAGATTTCAATTCCTCATAGGTAATCTAAAAACTAAAATACTTGAATTGAGGAGGCTAAGGATGAATGAATTTCAATTCCTCATAGGTAATCTAAAAACTTGTATATCAACATCCAAAATATTATTTACCAAAGAATTTCAATTCCTCATAGGTAATCTAAAAACGGTACACAGTACTGAGGTGTCTAAAGCTGAGAGGGAATTTCAATTCCTCATAGGTAATCTAAAAACTTAAATGTATGAAATTTTTAATAAGGGTTATACTTCATTTCAATTCCTCATAGGTAATCTAAAAACAGAATAATAATGTGTTATATATGTCGGATGTAGAGAATTTCAATTCCTCATAGGTAATCTAAAAACAACATCCAAAGTCATTTGACTTAGAACAGAGGTACGAATTTCAATTCCTCATAGGTAATCTAAAAACCAATCAAACAAAGCATACATCAGCTTGTCCAAAATTGCAATATCCAGGAAAATTTCTGGAAGAATTTCAAAAACCAATCCCGGGCCGCAAATTAACTGAAAACATAAAAATTGTCGACCCACGGTAATTTTTACTCTATTCAGGGTCGACAACAAAATCTGCATAAAATTCAAGACCGCAGCAAAGTAATTTTAAATGACACAAAGTCTTTCCTTGAGCGTTTCTCCATAACCCGTATAATAGAAGCTTGAATTGATAGATCCACATAAAAGCCTAAATAACATCATCTTTACAAATCGCATAAAAACAAATCTCAGTTGAATTTTCAATACATTTTATAGGTTCAAAAGCCTGCTGTAAATAAAGGTAATCAATTGACGTCCAATTCTGTCACATTCCTTTAAAAACAGGCGGTACCTTTTTAAATCCCCTGGTACTTAAAGCAAGATACACAGCCCCAACTATAAGCCATATAAAGCCGACCTTCAAGGTCAGGTGAGATAAATGAATCCATAGATAAAAACATATTATAAACCCCAAAGCTGGAATTATCAAGTTACGAAAAATCTTTTTCTCTCTTTTTGTAAAAAAGTAATATACAATAACTGAAAGATTTACACACATGAAGCCGGCAAGGCCGCCAAAATTCATCAATTCTGCAACCGTGGAAATAGGCAGAAGCAATGCACCTACAATACTTATGGAACACATAAGCATGATATTGTAAACAGGCGTGTTGAATTTAGGATGAAGATGGGTAAAAAACTTTTCCGGGAGCACCTGATCACGCCCCATTCCAAACATAAGCCTGGAGGCACTTGACTGCCCTGTGAGTCCCGCTGTTAAAGTAGATATTATAACTGCCACTGTATACAAAGTTGCCATTGCAGGACCACCAGCCTTTTTGGCTATATCAAACAAAGCTGCATCACTTGAGGGAAATGCAGTGACATCTGGCCACATAAGCTGTGCTGCATAAGCTTGCACTATAAAAAGTATTCCACATATAAAGCAGGATAATATAGCTGCTTTCCACATATCCCGTCTGGGATCTATTGCTTCCTCTGAGAGTGTGGTTATGGAGTCAAAACCCAGAAAAGAAAAACAGGCCATTGCAGCACCTGAGATTATAAGTGTAGTGGAAAAATTCTCACTGTCAAAGAAGGGTTTTATAGAAATTAAAGTTCCCTCCCCTGCCCCCTGGGAAACAGCTTTAAAACAGGAAACAATAAACACAATTACTACGATTCCCATAAATAAAACCAGAATATTGTTGGTTTTAGCTGCCAATTCTATGCCCACTATATTTATTGCAGTGATAACAGCCGCAATTATGAGCACCCAGACCCAATATGGGATAGACGACACAAGCGCATTGGCATAGGAAGCTCCCACCATGAAAACAATCAAAGGCACAAGTACATAATCCATAAACATTGCCCAGCCTGAGAAAAATCCGAGATATGGATTTATGGCTCTCTGTGTATAAGAATAAGTGGAGCCTGCCACAGGAAACGCCGCTGCCATTTTACCATAGCTGTAAGCCGAAAACATCATTGCCAGCATGGCAATCAAATACGAAAGAGAGAGCATTCCCTTTGTAGATTCAGCCGCACTTCCATAAATATATGCCGGTGCTATAGGTGTCATAAATGCAATCCCGTAGATAATCAAGTCCTTTAAAGACAGGACACGTTTAAATTGTTGTGAATAATTCTGAGTATCTGATGCAGCAAATTGCTTGTCCATTTTTATCAAACCTTTCTATATATTTTTCAATTGCCTTTCCAAAATCTCTATAATCTCGTCTACGCTGGTCACACTGCAGTAGATCTGGTTCATTATAGTCAGTTCCGCATCATGAAGCTCTTTTGTGGCAGCACAACAGCCGTCTTCGGGAAGTATCACCTCAAAGCCTGCATCTGCAAGGCTCCTTACTGTAGATGCCACGCATTGATCTGTAACAACCCCAGTACATACCACATATTCAATGCCCATGTTTCTCAAAATTCTTTCATAATTGGAGCCATAAAGTACACTGTCAGTGGTTTTTTCAACTACAATCTCATCTTTTAAAGGCTTGAGTTCATCTATAATCTCAGCCCCATAAGTTCCAACAGGAAGAAGTATATTATTCCATCCAGGTCTCCTCTGTACAGGAGATCTGTCCCTTCCATCCCTATGGTAACAGGCTATCCTCCCATAAGTGACTTCCATTTTATTTTTTCTGAAAAAATCCAAAAGTTTTTTATTATTTGGAATAACAGTATTCTCTAAACGATCATAAAAATATTTCCAGCTGTCCCACATTCCTTTCTCTTTGGCAATCCTGGCATCTCCAAAATCCTTTTTTACAAACTGATTCTGCATGTCCACAATAAGAAGTGCAGTCTTTTCTGGATCAGGTTTAACCACATTGCCCTCAGCAGGAACAAATTCATAATACAAAGTTTTATTCTCCATAAATATTCATCCTCCATAATTCTTCACAGTTTTAATAGTTTGATAATTTCACATAATATTGATGTACAACTTTACTTTATTAAAATATAGCAGTTTTTTAAGTACATATCAAGTATCTGCCCCGCACCATAAAATCCCATTTTAAAAGGAATTTATATTATTTCTAATCATTTATACTCCGGTATAAAAACAGAGGCTGAGGAAAACCTATACAAGGGAGGCGATGTATTTATGCATAATAAAATAAAAAACAACAATAAAAAAGAAGATGGTAAATTTAAAAAGAAACATATAAATCATGATCCTCAAGCTGAAAGCTCAAAAGCAAAATCCCGCTCTCAATCGGAAAAACACTTAGATTAACCTCTAAAAATCAATAGTTTAAAATATTAAGAATAATTCCATATTTTATGGATATATTACTAATTGATAAATTCTTTCATTTTATTAGTTCTATAACTCAGTACCTCCAGCTTCTCGATATGCTCCTCCTCATGATAAAAGGGAAGCATATCATTGAGCTGGGGGTTATTTTTATTAACTATACATAATAAAAAATAAAGTCCCGTTTCCGGGGCAATAACTACTGCTTTACTTATGCTGTATTTGAGTAATTGGTCTTGGTGCTACTTTATTGACATAGATCCATCACTATCTAGTTTAGTTTCTTTAGACTTCTCCTAAATGTGTTTCTTACTTCTATCTTTCAAATTTTCATTTAGAACTATAAATGAGAAAAAATAGATACAAATATTTACAGTATATAGTTATGCTATCTTCTAAGCAGCTTTCATGGCTTTTAAAACAGCATCAGGAGAAATACCATTTTGGGCAGACTCGTAGATCCATTGAATGTTGTATTTTCTGAATTGATTTCTACGTAATATGGGCCCTCTGCCAAAAGAATCACCAGCATCTTCGTCTATTGAGCAATAAATATAAGTTAAAGAAGCCAATAATAGTATTCTATCAATAGCTTTAGAGGATCTAACCTGATATTTGTTGATTCCAATATTGTTTTTAGTCTGCCTGAAAAATATCTCTATGGGCCATCTCCTGCTGTAATATTCAAGAATAGTTTGGCTGCTTAATTCCAGGTCAGTGCATAAAAATGCACGGAGTGCCCCTTCCTTTTTAAAGCTGTTCTTTTGCCAGCATAATAAAACCACTGCATTATCAATACCTTTCAGGGCACCTTCATAACGATAAACCCAGTATTGAGAATTGTTTACTGTAACAAGGCAAACATCATTCTTTTCAATATACTGGGTAAATTGTTTGATTTGAATGCCAAACCCTTCCGGATAAATAATGCTATTTGTTTTTAGTCCGCCTATAAGATGATATCCTTTTTTAAAATGAGCATTTATAACTTTCTCATTTGTAAACCATATTGCTTTCCATGCAAATTTGTATTCCATACACCCTGACTTAAGAATTTACCGAAGGTTGTTCTGTGGCAGTTTACAAGACTTGACATAACAATATCTGTTATTTTTCCTCTGTAACCTTTTTGTGTGGAACCTTTTATAAATTCTTCAATATGCTTTAACACCGGTTTAGAGAAGTATAAGAAAAATCCAGGCTTAAATAAGTATTGATTTATTAATGATTTTTCTGTTAATATACTTTTATGAGGCATATTCTTCACTCCTGTTGTTAAAGTTGTTGTAGTAAATAATTTATACAACAAAAAGTGAGTTTTGTCTCTATTTTTTATGAAATCTTTTTACTGTAAATATATGTTATGAAATCTTCTCATTTATAGTTAATTACAGATATTTTCATATCATGAGAATCTCTATATTATCTTATACAAAACTTTTAAATTTTGTATATTATAATACACTTTATAACAAAAATAAGCCTCAGCTTCAATAAATAACCCGAGGCTAAATTTATTGTGCTGGTTGTACTGGATACGCAGGATCTCACTAGCTGTGTTTTGTGCAGGAGTCACAGTAACTAATTACTTCTTCGACTGTTTTAATAATAGCCTCTATGCTCGGAAACATGCTGGGGAATTTGGCCTCTTTATTTTCAACAAATATTACCCCATCTTCTTTAAGTACTTTCACATTTCTTTGTACACTTGGTTTACTGTACATTGTCGGGTTAATATGAGTTGCAAAAATAATAGGCGAATTTGTTGATAATAGATTTGTAGTAAGAAGATTATCTGCTATTCCATTTGCTGCCTTTCCAATGGTATTAGCAGAAGCTGGTGCAACAAGCATTAAATCAGATTTAAACGACAGTGACTGATGATTCATATCATAAGCCTTTGGAAGTTCAAACTGCTCAATCTGGATAGGTGTTCCTGCCTCTCTCTGTACCATAAGTGGTGTAACAAAATTAACTGCGTTTGTCGTCATAACTACATGTACCTGTGCACCACGCTTTCTCAATTCCCTAATTAACGTAATTGATTGGTATGCTGGGCTACATGCCGTGATTCCTAAAGTTATTATTTTTCCTGATAACATATTTACTCCTCCATTTTCATATGATTTTATCTGTACTTATTAAAATTCGAATCAATAATCTTTGTGATCTGGTGAAAGATAACTTATCTCAAAGTTAATAATAACCTCATTTCTAAAAATAGCATTTACTTCTACGAATTAATATTATCATATTTTTTAATATTTATGGCAAAAAATAAAAAAAGCTACTCTAGCTGCTATTTTGCCCTGTATTCTATAATAATCCCCTCCTATTTAAGTAAAATCATATTTGCTGTATTATTCAAGTCTTACATTTAATTTTCCAGTGGTTTAATATCACTAAAGATAAGAAAATTACCCTGCTTAATGCTATCTCCTTCAATTAATATTTTATCTTTGTTTTGGTCAGTTATGTTTTGTTTTTCAGCATCATCTTTGTATCGAAATTTATACATTTTAGTTCCTCCTAATCTAACGTAACAATCGTATAATTATTATAATAGCTTATATCTAATTGCAATCTAAAGTTCCTAGTATTCGAAACATACGACATATCATAATTTTGAGCCCATGTATATATTTCTATTAGCCCCCTAGCATTTACTCCAAAATTTTGTGCTGCTGAAAACCAAGAGTCTGAACCAGTTTCTCAAGGTTTGCTCATTTATTCCTAAATCATTTGCCACACTGTTTACAAATCTACCTTCTTCTACTACAAGCCTTACAGCATCTGCTCTGAATTCTGTATTATACCTCTTACCATTACCTGACATTTCTTATCCCCTCCATATGATTATTATAGCTAACTCATATATGTTCATCAATTCGAATATAGGCCAAATCCGCAATGTTGCAAGTTGTTGTACTTTAGTAATTTGGGGTTCAATTCCTAATAGGTAATCTAAAATGGGTACAACATACTGGGAAGGTGGACCAACATGACTGTTTCAATTCCTCATAGGTATCCTAAAATCCATCCGCAATCAAAGCCGCCTTTAAAATCTCCAATGGTTTCAATTCCTTATAGGTATCCTAAAATCCAGTCACACCATCTGTCATAAAGTGCAACATATTTAAGTTTCAATTCCTTATAGGTATCCTAAAATCTCTTCTCGATTTTATGCTTGCCGATTATTTTGAAGAGTTTCAATTCCTTATAGGTATCCTAAAATCCCTCTAACCTGTTAAGGTCAGACTGCTGTGTATCTTCGTTTCAATTCCTTATAGGTATCCTAAAATCGAATATGAATTCACAGAAAAGCAGGCAGTATATGCCCTGTTTCAATTCCTTATAGGTATCCTAAAATCTTTAGCAAGAAAATATAAAGCCACACCGATTATTGCAAGTTTCAATTCCTTATAGGTATCCTAAAATCAGCCTCTCCAGCTTGCTTTGAGAACATTATTATCATGTTTCAATTCCTTATAGGTATCCTAAAATCTGCCGTATTTGTCAATATCCTTGGAATAAACCCCTAGTTTCAATTCCTTATAGGTATCCTAAAATCGGGACTTACGGTTATTTTTCTAGAGGATACCACTTAGTTTCAATTCCTTATAGGTATCCTAAAATTTTGCTACTGTTGTGAATGGAGCTATAGGAGCATAGTTTCAATTCCTTATAGGTATCCTAAAATCAATACCTTTGGATATCCAGGATAGAAGGTACTTGACTAGTTTCAATTCCTTATAGGTATCCTAAAATCTTAAATACAGGGTAAGCCCCATGCTTGTTGATAAAGCGTTTCAATTCCTTATAGGTATCCTAAAATCTATTTTTTGTATCCTTTAAACCCATATTGTTTTTATGTTTCAATTCCTTATAGGTATCCTAAAATCACAACTACGGATGCATGGGGAGTCGTGTACCAAGATGGTTTCAATTCCTTATAGGTATCCTAAAATCGCTATTTTTGCTTTTCCAATATTCGTCAAAATTGAAGTTTCAATTCCTTATAGGTATCCTAAAATCTCAAAATCATGTCTTAATTCTGGAATCATATCATTGTTTCAATTCCTTATAGGTATCCTAAAATCGCAATAAAAGAGTTGCTACAACCTTTAGAAAAAGACAGTTTCAATTCCTTATAGGTATCCTAAAATCCCAGATCGTTTCCACCTTAACAGGAAGCGATCCCCAGTTTCAATTCCTTATAGGTATCCTAAAATCAGTTAGGCGCGCCATTCCCCTTGCTATATATCCTCTGTTTCAATTCCTTATAGGTATCCTAAAATCCATGATGGAATACTTCCGGACCATGTTTTGTATTTTGAGTTTCAATTCCTTATAGGTATCCTAAAATCTTACAGCCGATAAATGACAAATTAGATAAACATTCAAGTTTCAATTCCTTATAGGTATCCTAAAATCAGATACAAAGGATTTTGAAAAACAAATTTATGCCGAGTTTCAATTCCTTATAGGTATCCTAAAATCGTTATATCGTCAGGATTGTCGGATTTAAACGCATCTGCGTTTCAATTCCTTATAGGTATCCTAAAATCTGGCTTCATATGGCTATGAGAGATTACCATATTAGCGAGTTTCAATTCCTTATAGGTATCCTAAAATCTGTCTTCTCTCTTATATGCTCCTCTATCTATATCCAGTTTCAATTCCTTATAGGTATCCTAAAATCGAAGCCAACTATCAATCATTTGCCATGTATTATCAGGTTTCAATTCCTTATAGGTATCCTAAAATCAGTTGCTACAATTAATGCTAATAAGGATAGAGCCATGTTTCAATTCCTTATAGGTATCCTAAAATCGACTTTAGGAATATAGTAGAGAATCTGATTGAATCGTTTCAATTCCTTATAGGTATCCTAAAATCAAAACGTCTGGCTGTGGCTTCCAATATTTTTTTGGAAGTTTCAATTCCTTATAGGTATCCTAAAATCCCGATTTAGATGCAGATAAAGCACTATATACAGCTGAGTTTCAATTCCTTATAGGTATCCTAAAATCGGTGCTATGCCCAAATATTGTACTAACTGGCTCATATGTTTCAATTCCTTATAGGTATCCTAAAATCAGGGATATAAGATAACAACTTAAATTTATATATTGAGTTTCAATTCCTTATAGGTATCCTAAAATCCTTGATGTTCAATGGAGGATAGTTCCTAATTTCCCTGAGTTTCAATTCCTTATAGGTATCCTAAAATCACCCCGGTGGATTCTTTTTCTCTCTTTAAAATTTTAGGTTTCAATTCCTTATAGGTATCCTAAAATCTTGTTGAATTACCTCTTTTATAGATCGCAATGTTGCAGTTTCAATTCCTTATAGGTATCCTAAAATCATAGTTCAGAATTAAAGGAAATAAAACTAGCTATGCGTTTCAATTCCTTATAGGTATCCTAAAATCATGCTAATGTTCTATATTCTGGATGTTTTGACAAAAGTTTCAATTCCTTATAGGTATCCTAAAATCGTGCTGCTCTTGGCAATTCTCTTCACTTCATCAATGGTTTCAATTCCTTATAGGTATCCTAAAATCTATGAAAGGAATTGATGAAAAATGACTGTGAATACAGAGTTTCAATTCCTTATAGGTATCCTAAAATCAGAAGTTGCTTCAACTGGGGCCCCAGTATCACAGGTGTTTCAATTCCTTATAGGTATCCTAAAATCAATATTAGATTCCAAAACAGAAATATATGAATGGATGTTTCAATTCCTTATAGGTATCCTAAAATCACCTTGTCGGGGGTAACTGTTCCTGTGGCACTAGCTTGTTTCAATTCCTTATAGGTATCCTAAAATCACCTCGCAACCAGTAGCAGCATCCGTTTTAAAGGCATGTTTCAATTCCTTATAGGTATCCTAAAATCATTTGGGTTGCTGTATCTATAATTTGTGGTAGATTATGTTTCAATTCCTTATAGGTATCCTAAAATCTATTTCTTCATCACTTGCAGGAAGTTCCAGCCATGTAGTTTCAATTCCTTATAGGTATCCTAAAATCTACCGTAACAGAACAGGTTATATAGTGTCTGTTCTGTGTTTCAATTCCTTATAGGTATCCTAAAATCTAAAAATTTTGAGTCCAGAGTCAAAGATACTTATGGGTTTCAATTCCTTATAGGTATCCTAAAATCCTCATAGAATTGTACATTCTTTTCATTTTTCATATGTTTCAATTCCTTATAGGTATCCTAAAATCAAATAGAACAATATAGAAGCAAAATTGAATTTATTAAGTTTCAATTCCTTATAGGTATCCTAAAATCCCATCAAGTATAGAATACATCAGCATCTAGAAAAATGCAATATTCAGAAATATTCCTACAAAAGTTTTAAAAATTAATCTCAGGCGGCTAATTAACTATAAATATAAAAATTGTCGACCTCCAGCAACTTTTACTCTATTCAGGGTCGACGACATAAAATTTAATATAATTCTAAAACATTTTTTAAACTAATCCCATGTTAAGGTTCAGCAATTCTATCTTTGTCACTAATGTTCAACATAATACCATTTAAATACATCTCATGTTAAAGTTCAGCATAATATAAAGAAAGAAATGGCTAATGGTAAATCTCATTTAAATACATCTCATGTTAAAGTTCAGCGTCACCGAAGAATTATTCTTTGTACCCTTTATTTTAATTTAAATACATCTCATGTTAAAGTTCAGCTAACATAAAATAGCCATTCTTTATTTTTATTATAGGACTTAAAGTCGCATAAATAAAGCATTTCGGCGAAAGTTTTCCAGCTGTTTTTATTTTTTTAAGAGAAATAAAAACAGGTATCTCAATCCATTCCATTTCAAAACATTGAAACACTTTTAGAGTTTAATTTGGTTGGAAATCATTTTGCAACAAGTGGTTTACTTATAGTAAACTAATCACCACTTAGCTGCATCCAGAGGTACTTCACGCTTGAAGTTGGAGTTTCCTGGAAAGAGAGCAGACTCCACGGAATATTTTTTTACCAACAGTAGTTTCTAGTTTCTCTTATTTTCCAAGTTATCCCTATAGTTTCTACGGTTCCTGTTTTCCTTACTTATGCTGTGGAGTGTAATCTCAGATTCTGGGTCAAAATATCCTCATTGACATTGGAAAATCACATTTGATAAGCCTGGATCCAATATTTTTATAATTTTATAAGCATCTTTTACATCAACCCGTTTCACATTATATTATAGATTGATCACACCAAAAATCAAAAGAAAGAGCGATTCGTCGCACCAGTTATGGAGAGATGGATGGTTTCTCGCCAATTGATGTTAAATATCAAATTTTTTAAAGCTTTTGTGTACATTACATTAACATCAACATCAAGTGATTCTTAGGTTCAGATGGAGTTTACCAATAAAGAATACTTTTCTACACCTGAACCCTATTAACAGTTATTGTCAGTAGCTTTAGTATTTAGAATACGTTATCCCTTAGGGGAAAAACCTATCCGATGACTGCCAGTTTTAAACCTCTCAGTTCTACAACATGAAAAGTTAAGAACTATTACGATATTTACAAATCTACATTTGTGCCGATTTTAGCCTTAACTGCCTTTTCGTAAATTTTATAGGCTGTAACAACATCCATTACGGCAATTCCCACAGTTTCGTATATGGTTATTTCATCTTCGGAAATTCTTCCCTGAATTTTTCCACAGATAACTTCTCCTAGTTCGCCATTTATCTTGCTTTCATCAATAAGCCCTTTTTGAATTGGAATTATAAAGTCGCCGCTTTCAGAAAGAACAGCACTTTTGGAATCCATATAGATTTTATCAGCATTTTGGACTATGTATTCATCAAGCTCCTCCATAACAGGGGTATATGAACCAACTCCATTTATATGAGCACCCTTCTTTACAAGCCTGCCGTTAAAAACAGCTTTTTTAGAAGTAGTTACTGTAGTTATGATGTCTGCATCATTAACGGCATCATCGGAACTCTCTGCAGCAACGATTTTTGTAGAAAAACGGCTTAACTCCCCGCTCATTCTTTCAGCAAAAGCCTCAGCTCTTTCTTTATCAATATCAAAAACCTTTACTATATTAAGATTTCTCACGGTGAGCATTGCCTCAAGCTGGGATGCGGCTTGACCACCAGTTCCAAACAATGCACCATTTTTCGAATCTTTTCTCGACAATATATCAGCTGCCGCACCTGAGGTGGCACCCGTTCTAAGCTGAGTCAGATAAGTACCATCCATTATACATATTACATCGCCGGTTTTGCCATCAAGAAGTATCATCTTAGCTGGTACTGAAGGCAGCCCTTTCTCAATGTTTTTAGGGAAGACCGAAACAATCTTGATGCCGGCGCTGTCAAGGCTCTCCACATAAGCAGGCATAAACAAACTCTGCCCTTCATATTTGGGTATATCAATATTCGTCCTCAAGGGCACTACACTTTTACCCTGTGAAAATATAGACAATGACTCTTTTGCAGCATCAATAGCATCTTTCATGTCAAATACCTTTTTAATATCCTCTTTATTAAGCAATAACATAATTTTAATATCCTCCTATATAAATCAACTTTAAATTTCTCAGCAAACATTATCAGTCCTGAATTTCTCTGCACTCTTCTTTTAAATTGCCCACTTTTTCATTTCTTAACAAAGGACATTAAGCCTGAGTATTCAAACTAAAATATATCCCTTATATTCGATATGCATTGATTCAAGTTACTAAAATCCGATTTTCCCACAGAATCAATCAATTTAAGGCAATAAGCATCATGCCTTACATATTCCTCAACTAAAAATACAAGAGAGCGGTTCTGTGTCCATATGACTTCAGACTCTCCATCGTCAAATATACGGCCGAAAACCACTTCTCTGTCATCGGAAACAAGGGAAATCAACCTTCCACCCAATTCCTCATGTTTTTCCTGTTCAAAGCCATGCTTATACACTAATTTCAAATCCAGTTTATATTTATGATCACTGCTGTACAGTACAGTCAACAGTGGAATATTTTCATCATCAAGTTTTTTCAGTTGATCATACATCTGCGGTACATCTTCCATCCATATCTGAACATATACTTCTTTCTTCGATTTCTTCAAAATATTTCTGCATTTGTTGAATATATTGTCATAGCCATTTATATACCATATGTAATCCATATTGTTGGAACATTCGACCTTTTTCAATTCATTTGACATTTCCAGAAGCAGTGAATCATATTCAAATTTTTTATTATTTATGAACTCGTCCACCGAAATGCAATTATAATAGGTGGGGTTTTTAGATTTTGAAGCCACTATGAATCCATTTTTTACCAGCTTTGAGAGCACATTATATACCCTGGACCTGGATACCGCTGATATCTTGCTTATCTCATAACCCGTAGACGGTCCGTTTTTCAGCAATTCTATGTAAACTTTTGCTTCTACATCCGTTAAATTCATACTTTTCAGCAATTCCAATACTTTATCCACAATCATTCCTTCTCATCACTTAGTAGCACCATTTAATACTACTATATTGTAACGATAAATTTTTGTCAATAAAAAATTTAGAGGATCAAATCCTGTTAAATGAACCTGATCCTCATATTTATCTGTATTTTACAGCGTCTTATATACTTTTTTCTCCTTACAATTACAAAATACGTTAAAAATTTATATCATAAGTAATTTACCGTAATTACTAGATTTCCTGAACAACCTCATCAAGCCATTTAATAGATTCAATATATGCACTGGCCAGATCAACTTTGTCAATACCGAGATGGGATGCCAGCAGCATACTTTTTCCCCATTCTCCCTTCTGATATGCAACAGCTATATCGAGTATTTTACTGTAAAAGTTTGATTTTCTACCTAATAAGGCACATTTTACATCCTGGGGAATCATCAGTTCATCCAATATCTCACGCAGTGGTTTCTGTAAAATAACATCCATAAGAGACATGATCCCTGTTAAATATGCATAAAAGGAATACCTCCGTAATTTGGTCTTTTTAGCCAGAAGCTCTGAAAATTCTGCTCTCAGCAGGGATTCTATCATAACTATCTGCGGTTTGTCATCACATATAGGCTTCATACATATAAAATATAACCACCTTTTTATCTCTTTCTCTCCCAATAAAACTATAGCCTGTTTAATTGAACTAATCTTATTTTCAAAAGAATATTTTGCAGAATTTATCAATTTTAATGTATCATAAGACAGTGAAATATCCTTTTTTATCAAATTTTCAATATTCTCTATGGAAAATTCCTTAGAATTCAACTCCCTTATAAGATTTAAATAGATTACCTTATTCACCGGTATTTTTGCTCCCTTTATTATCTGAGGTTTGCTAAAATAATACCCTTGAAAATAGGAATATCCCAGAGATACTGCTTCATTAAATTCTTTCAACGTTTCAACTTTTTCAGCTATAAATTTTAAATTAGGATTTATATTTTTTGCCGTATTCATTACTTTCTTTCTTTCACTGTCCCTGGTTATAAGAAAATCAATTTTCACAATATCCACGAGTTTAAGAAGTTCAACATAAGTATCATCGAATACAAAATCATCCAGTGCAATCGTAAATCCTTTTTCCTTTAAAACTCTGCAGGAATTTATAACTTCTTCCGTCGGGATTATATTTTCCAGAACTTCTATCACTACATTTTTAGGTGAAATAATAGAAAATAAATCCGATTTCAATATTGTTTTTGTAAAATTGATAAAAGCTTTCTTATTTCCAACAATCTTATCTATTCCAATGTTGACTAAAGTATTCTGCATAACTTTTATAGTAGCTCCATCTCCATCATCCGTGTCATATTGGTTATTACTCTCGTTATCCCTAAATAAAATTTCATATCCAAAAACTTTACCTGACTTATCAAGAATTGGCTGTCTTGCTAAAAAAATATCCATTTTTAATTACCCCCAGTATTAAAAATGCCTTACGGAAACAACTTTGATTTATAAAAAAATTTTTTAACCCACTCAATAAGTTATCGTAAATTTAAAATTACAATTAACAACCAAATGCAATTTATTTTATTATTTGTCAATAATAGTTTCTAATTGGAGCTCATTCCAGTGCAAAATTAAAACCACCAACTAGCTGCAATACTAATTGGTGGTTAAGAAACTCCTAACTCATCCGAGCACTCTTCTCTTATCTGAATATTCATCACCTTTTTTCAACCATATTCCATTAAATGTCAATTATAAAACTTTTCAAGAGATCTTTATTTAATGGATAGTCTTAATTAACAACTGATCTTTCAATAAATAACTTATTCCAATAACTATATCTGCACATCTGGCAGCGCCTATAAAAGTTATTTATTTTCTTAAAGCATTATCATAAATAGATTCTTATTGCTCAGTCTTTAAAAAACCTCACTAAAATAGTATTTTATCAAATTTTTTATTTTTTTAAAACACTTTTCCAAGCACTCTTCTGAATCAGGATTATGATAAGAAGATTTACACTTCTTATTAACTTTATTATATAGTAAACGTTTAAATAAGTCAATAAATATTTTTATTTGTGAACCAACTTGATTTTACTCACAATAATTCCCGATGTTATACCTACTATATCTGATACTAAATCTATTGCCGACATCCATAGAGGATCCAACTTTACTATAACATCATAAACCTCTTTAAGAAAACCAATTATAAATATAACTAAGCAGATCTTCAATAATTTAAACCGCTTTTGCAATATAAGAATAATAATTATTGGTAATATAAAATGTAATAACTTATGCCATTGAAATAATGCATGTAAATTCAAAACCTTCAGCTCCAAAAACTTCCAAATTTTATTGTTTGTACGTATTTATTTTACCACACGGAATATCGAATAATAAGATCTATTTAAGGGATTACACAAATAATTTATTTTCCATTTTTTGTATGGGGGTCAGACCCCCATACATCAATTTAATTTTCTTTGTCTCAATTTCTCTTTAAATTCTTCAATAGAATTACTCTTAACTGCATCCTCGAATACAGAATTCAAGGTATTTTCATCCTCTATCCTTTCTATTCTGCTCATATAGGAAATATCAGAAAACTTAATACCTAATAATTTTTTCAATCCCTGGAGTAATCCATCTTTTCTGCCTTCTTTTCTGCCTTCTTCCAACCCTGTTTCCCTACCTTCTCTTATAATATTGTCTATAGTTTTGCCTAAATTAGATACCATAGAATCCACCTCCCCTTGACTGGATTTTTCCAATATTTGTTCTACCTTTATTTTAGATTCCCTGTCCAACCTGGGTTCCATTATACCCTTGAGCCAGATTTTAAGTATGTCAAATTGCTCAGGAGTTATCTTCTTAAGAACATATGCTGTAAGTCTGAGCCTCTTCATCAAATCCTCTTTACTTATTTCTTTGTCCAGCAGAAATATAGTAGATACCATATTAGCCATACTCTCGAGCTGGCTTTCATCATATCTGTAAATATCAAACAATATATACCTGAAATCTATTATATTTTCACCAAACAACTCACCGCCACTCAATACATCTTTAAAATTTCTGTAAGCAGTCCATCTATTTTTACCGTTGTAAAGCACCATGGGAACAACTGCAGGAAGTTTAAAATCCTTTCTGAGCCTGTCATCCTTTGAGGTATTCTTCAGTATCTCTCTCCATATCTCAACTATATAAAACAGCAGTCTCGTGGGCATCCTGTAATCTACAGTGGACTGGAACTCAAGAAGTATATAAAATATCACTTCCTGCCCTCTTATATTTACCTTGTATACAATATCCGATTCCTCTTCACTGAAATCTTCAAGTATATAAGATTTATTTATAAGCATTAGATCTTCAATTTTTATAAGATCAACCCAATCCTTTTTGACAAAGCTCCTCAACAGCTCCAGAAATGTTTCCTTGTGGGAAAATATATACTTGTAGCCTACATCGTGTTCATGGTGAACCCTATCCTCCGGCATATCATTTTTCTCCTAATAATATATTACTATATTATAAATATTTACCAGAACATAAGTTCTTATACATTGAAACACTCATTCATTACCTTCATTTTATCAAAACATATTAAAATAATCCACACTGTGGATAAAAATATTTTTATGATTGCCAGAAGGTAATTTACAACAGGGACTTTTGAAACTCTTTCAAGTTTTCGCCCCTGAATCCGCATTACCATGTCTGTACAATTTCCATTTTTTGTTATGGGGTCAGACCCTACTTTTTTTAGAAACATATACATTAGCAGGCTTAAAAAGATCATTTTTATGATTATCATATATTCTTTTATATATGGATTTCAATTTGTCATCTATATTTTGCACAGTATCTATTGTATTCATCTGCTGATCAATAGGTATGTATCTATTATCAAATCTTCTGCATATATAATTCAACATAGGCTTTATATAATATTTCCACATGAGACTGCCTGATCCGGATATATTTTTCGGTAATTCAGAAAATCTAATAACTGCATCAGGTCCATTCAGTGTCTTCATTGAAATAACAATTCAATATTTCATCTATATACCAGAAAAAGAAAGGTGCCAAAGTTCTCTCTCCTTGAAAACTTGACATAAAAACATAATCCAGTAAATACTCTAAACTGCCAATAAATTCTTCACCTATTAAACTCATATCAATTTCATCTGACATGACCGTCCTCCATTCAGTTAATTATTTAACTTTATATAAAACATCCTTATTGTAAAAAATGTCTTTACTGTTACATTTTTTGAAGTTTTTTCCTGTATTTAAAAATATTATAATCTAAGTACATTATTCCGTTTACAAATATTTTCTTGTAGATTTATACAGAATTTTTGTACATTACTGCAGAATGGGAAATGATAGGAACTTCTGTAATAGAGACTTTGATGTTTTATCTCTTTTAAAAGACTATAAATTGTACTGTTTTGAAATCACCAAAACCAGCAGGCCAAGACATTCATTGTTTTTATCGTTGAATACGGAACTTAAAGAATATAATCAGAAGTCCATAATTGCATAAAATGGAGTAGAATTATTTCATTTATAGCTTCATCATCTTCCAGCAGCTCTTTTTTCAGCTTTCTGTCTTTAGCTGTAAGTCAATAAGCCCTGGGTAATTAAATTATGATGAATATTATGCAGTGACAAAACCAGCAAATCTCCTGAAATAGATCCACATAATCCGTAATATAGAGCCATAGAGTTGATAATGGGAGCCACCACCATGTGGATGGCTCCTTAATTGGCCATATTATTCGGCTATTTGTCGTTTCCTTTGACGCATGGAAACCTCTTCATTAATTATCGTGGTATATGCTGATGGTATAATCCGATCCAAAATGGAGTCGGCCAGGGCACCACCTCCCAGTCTTTCATGCCATCCTTCTGGAATAAACTGTGAGCAGATGACAGTAGATGATTGCCCGCATCGGAATTCCATCAGTTCGAGCAAGTCTCTCTGTTCTGTATCAGATACAGGAATCAAGAGAAATTCATCCAAAATCATTAAGGAACATTTCCGATACTGCCTCATGAGTTGCTGATATTTTCCTTGAATTCGTGCAGCTTCAAATTCGCTGAACAATTCGGGAAGGCGTATGTATCTTGTTTTATAACCTGCAACACCAAGTACATTAGAGGATATATGTTTTTCCACATCCAGTGGCACCTATAAGGATGACATTGAGGCTCTGACGGATATATTCATTAGCGGCAAAGCTTTCCATGAGGTCATGGTTCAGATGCATGTCCGAGAAGACGCATATTTTTCAATTTCCTTATTGTAACCCCCATAATAAGATGCACCTCTTACACAGGCATACTTGTTGGATGTCGATGATGAGAAATGAGATTGGGGAGTTTCATCCTTCTTTTTATCTTGACTGGATTCAAGTATTAGTCTAATATTTTTATATCGGGGATTGGTAATCCGGATAAGTGCTATTCTGCATGCATTTTCCAGACGTTCAGGGAAGTATTTATCTGCCAGTTTCAACAGGGACAGGCAGCCCTTATAAGCCTGTTCCTCTACCCGGTACGAATCAAACAGCTTTCGCACAACTTCTTTTGTGGAATCTCCAATACCCGCAGCCCATCTCAGAAAACGTACAGAATCCCACTCACTGTATAGCCGATGGTTTGCCGACATATGATCAATTACCGTAGAATACTTGTCCACGTCTCCCGTAAAGGCGTTTATGACTGCAAATACGAGAACCCTTGTAGAAGACTTCAATCATGTTTTTAGTGTATCTTACATCCACTTTTTTCTTGACATACTCATAGGGAACGGAATAATTCTGATAATCTATTGCTATATGGTAGTTCAGCTGCACGGTAGCAGTTTTCCATTGCACAAATTCATAAGGATATTGGGGTAAAGGCTGCATGAATGGGAACTCTTCTTCATATAAATACAGAATAACGGCTCCTGTCCCTCTTCTGGAATTTATTATGGTTAAATCGATCCAGTTCCTTCATGATGGCTGCATTCATCTCATTAATATCAAGGAATTGTCGGTTGCGCAGTTTAGCAATAATATGATGTTACCTGACCCACTGTCCCTTCTACCGCAGCTTTATCTTCTGGTGCCAATACTCTGGCGGGAAGGACGGCCGTCTGATAATAATCCGCCAATTCCTGATAGGCACGATTAACAATAGGATCTTCATATTTCTTATTGCTGAGAATCCTTGTTTTAAGATTGTCCGAGATAAGCAGCCTGGTGGAAACCCCGAAATAATCATACATGCTGATATGCACGTTAATCCAGTCTTCCTCTTTCATTGTCAAGCAGGCCTTCGCAAAACAGTACATGCTGAATGGCAGTGTAGCTACAAATAGATAAACCTTGCAACTTTTCCCGGTTAACTTATTGAAAAGAGGCAGGGGAGTACCTGTCCAATCCACCATCAGCTTGTCTCCCGGTTTGTATCGGATATACATTGTAAGATGGTGTTGGTTCACATAGTCATGATATAATTTACAGAATTGAGAGTACATGTATGGAGGCTTTTCCAAACGGCAGCAGGTATCAACATATTCTTCTTCCCATAAGAGCTTCAGTGTCACACCGCTTTTCAAAAGTTCTTTGTGGACGTACTCGTAATCAGGTGTGACAAGAGCAGGTACCTATGATTCCTCAGGGAATAATAGTTGGTGTAATTCTTGATCATTCAAAGAATTCAGAGAATCTCAGGAGACCGGATGATCCTGAAGTGCCTTGAAAATCTTAACCACCGTGTTTCTGAATACTTTTAGGGTATCTGCAATTCTTCGCTTGCTATAACCCTTACCGCGAAGCTGTAAAATTTGTTTTTCTTTGGACATATAAATATGTCCCCCTTTCGTAAGTATTACGGCATTACCGTAATTTTATTGTAATACTTACTTCTGTTCTGTGGCTCTCCATAGCGGAATCTCTTTTTAATACCCCTGGCACCGGATTGCATGGCTTTGTGCATCGGATTTACTGGCTCAAAATTATCGGAATATTCAAACCAAAGATTCCAAGGGACTTTTATCTATTTATGTGTATAAAAGCAATACGATATGCACATAATGTATACATAATGTATTTACAAAATTAGTTTTTTGTTATATAATATAATAAAAAAGAGGTGATATTATATGGCTCTTAGGACAATTAATATCCGTGTTGATGAAAAATTAAAAGAAAAAGCAGAAAGTCTATTTGAAGATTTTGGTATGAATACAACTACTGCAATTAATGTTTTTTTAAAGGCAGTTGTGAGAGAAAGAAAGATACCTTTTGATATTGCTGCCAGTGAACCATTTTACAGTGAATCTAATATGAAACATTTGAAAAAATCTATAGATCAGCTTAATGAGGGTAAAGGTAAAATACACGATATTGTTGAGGTTGAGAATGAAGAAACTATGGTCTGATGAAGCTTGGGAAGATTATATTTATTGGCAATCGCAGGATAAAAAAACGTTAAAAAGAATAAATAAACTTATTAAAGATATTGATCGAAATGGGTATGATGGTATTGGAGAACCAGAGCCTTTAAAATATGAACTACAGGGATTCTGGAGCAGAAGAATTGATGGAGTTAACCGTTTAGTATATCGTATTGAAAATGATCAAATTGAAATAGCTCAATGTAAGACACACTATGAAAAATAATATTTTTTAGGATTTAAATTATAAAAATTATTCATATAGCAAAATACAAAAAATGTGTTCATCATGAACACATTTTTTGTAGGATTATTTTTTAAAAAAGTTCTTCTAGTTGTATATTTCGAATAAATAGGTTCATCCGCAATTATCCGTTATATCGGATTTTGCCAACATCATCTTTGCCTTGAGTAACGAGATGCTGCAGCGTCCATACATCGTACGTTTTATCATCTTAAGTTTACTATTAGTTCCTTCAACAAAACCATTGCTAAAATCATACGCTGCTGCATTTTCAACTGCATCACAATCCCTATTTAAACCTTTAGCAAAAGACTTAATTTCGCTCATTTCACTGTCCTTGTATTTTTCAATGAATAAATGTAGTAACGGAATACTCTTAAGTTCAAAGATTTTACGGAATTCTCTGATACACTTATGTATATGGTGCAGTATTGGATATTTGTCAAATATATACTTGTAGTGGCTGTCAGCCAATTTATTGTTCATCCAAAGATGGTTGAATACACCATTCCTTGTAATATAATCACAATCTCTTCCTTTAGAACCTGTTTTATATTCCAGAGCTTCCGTATTTGTTCTCACATATGGTTGTGGCTCAAAGTTTTTACCGGATTCCTGTTCCATCTTTTTAAGATAATCAAATGCATTTGTCATACCACCATCATAACCCTGTTCATATATTGATTTTATAGTTTTGCTCTTGCTATAACCATTGTTAAGACATTGTACAATATAGTCACGATAAACGTCTAACTTGCTTTGGCGGATTCCATATTGATAAAGCAGTTTAGGATCTCCAGTTCTATATTTACTTACTGTGCTTCTGCCAATACCTAATCGCCGTGCTATTTCACGGCCACTACAACCTTTTTGACTGAATTTTTGTATCTGAAGAATAAGTTGATAACATTTGTTATTAAAAGAGTGAAAATTATCCACATCAGATATCATTTTTTTTACTGTCATCCGCAATTTCTTCCCGTAAACCTGTGGATACAGTTTCATTTTCATGCGGAATGGCAATGGTGGCAGACACTTCTCGATTAAGGATTTTTTTGATTGCTTCCAGAAGATTTTGATGTAAATGAAATCTATCTGCGACCTGCATTATATCCGGAAGTTCTTCGGCGATGACCTTTGCATAAGCACTGGCCCTGTCCCTTGTAATCGTCCTAATTTTTTTATTGTTTTTCAGCCATTGCCATAAGCTTTCTCCATCCCTGCCATCCAGTATGGCAACGGGGCGATGACTTTTTTCGTCAACTATAATTGTCCCATATGTATGTCTCTTCTTGAATGCAAAATCATCTATACCAATTACAGATCCATATTCAAATTCAGGCTGCTGTTCATAACGATTTATTAAAAGGCGAATAATGGTATCTCCACTGATATCAATACCTATTAACTTACAAATGCGGGAAGCCCCTTCACAACTTGTCTCCAGTGCTAATGTGCAAATAAAATCTTCCAGTCGCTCTGTTTTCTGTCTGTATGGATTAAGAAATCCATGATACGTTTCAGCAATAGTGACCACATCACAGTCTTCATTATCACAGCAATAATCACGAGATGTAATCTCCAATAAAGCACTCTTCCCAAGTATAGGAAGATCCTGGGTTTTCCTTATATACGTTCCATGATAATGATTTGATATTGTGTGACATTTAGGACATTCACAGCTGCTGGCTTTGGATTTCAACTTGATGAGAATTTCATTATCATTGTTTTCTATATCAGTTACGATAAATGAATCTTTAGGGAAAAATGAGCTTATTTCAAGAGCATTTATGGCAAGCATTAACATACACCACTTTCAAATTTGATATGTCTATTATATCATTTTATTTTATGAAGAAATACAGAAAAACGGAAATTTACGGATGAACCTATTGAAGCGAAATACTCAGTTTTACACAAATCTATGGACGCCCTTTTACTTTTATGCATGTACAACATTAAATCCACAGTTTTTTAATTTCTTTGCATTCTCACTAGAAAGTTCAGGGACATTAATAAATAAATTTTTCTTTGCTCTACTTACAGCTACATAGTACACTCTCTGATTTTCTTGACTTAAGTCAGGATTCAATAAAAATGCTAAATCCTCATCTTCATTAAATTCTTTATCAATTTTGCTTTTAACAATTACCATAACATTATCAAATTCATCACCCTTAGATTTATGAATTGTTCTATGAAGGCTGTTATCTTCATTTATTTTTATCCATAATACAACATCTGTATATTTAATAGAGTCATAAAATGTCTTTATTTTCCCCTTTGAGATCTTTTTTATATCGAGTTTGATATTATTTTTTAACTTATTATGAAATTCTGTTATACTGCTATTTTTAAATTTATCATAAGTACTCAATAAATTATTTAATGCAATCAAAGCTTTTTTTATGTTTTCTTTATCTTTCTCCGCCCCATAAACTCTAGTCATATTTTTTACAGCTTCATTAAAATTATTCTGTCTTGCATATTCAATAGCTTTTATAACTCTTACAATTTGTTTAGGTCTATTCCCTGATTCTTCATTAATAATTTCATTTACAATATCATTCCTTAAAACACTCTCATCTACTTTGATTTCTTTACTATTTAGCTTCATTTCATTTGAAGTAATATCAGCATAACTTAGAGAATATAAATTTTTACTTTTATCATTTAATATCTTCTTGGTTTTCTTATAAGAGTTTAACTGATTTCCTATTATTATATAAGGTTCGTCTCCTATTTTATTTTCAGGACTTTTTTGATTCAAATCACCTCTTATAATATTTAAAATATTTATGATTTGCCGTGTACTTCTTCTATTATCTTTAATTTCATAGTATTTCATATCTCCTAATGAAAATTTTTGGAATTGAGTTACATCTGCACCTTGAAATCCATATATTGACTGAGCCCAATCTCCTATTATTCCAACTATTGTCTCCTCTTCACCTAATAATTTTATAATTTCAGTTTGTATAGGATTTGTATCTTGAAATTCATCAATAAAAAAATATGGAAATTTTGATCTTAAAATTCTCAATATTTCGGGATGTTTTTTTATTAATTCATAGCTAAAAAATAAAACGTCATCATAAGTGAGCATTCCATCTTTCCAGTACTGTTTTTTATATTTCAAATAATCTTTTTGATGTCTTGAATAATCGCGAATAAAATACATTTCTTTCTCTTTAATATAATATTTTTTATTATAATTTGCATGCTTTCTAACTTTCAAAACACATTTATCACCTTCCAATTTCCAATATAAATTAACCAAATTTTGCTGAGTTAATTTACAATCGGCCAAAAGATAGTGTAGTTTATGCCCACCGTCTTTTATCCACGCAATCATCTTTCTATAACTAAAAACATTTTCATCATTTACACTCAATTCTTCTATGTTTAGATCATAATCATCTTTTATTAAATGTATATAAGGTTTAACTATATGTCTATAAAGGAAACTATGTATAGTGCCTACTTCAACTTGATCTCCTGTATCCTTAAGTTTATTAATTATGGATTTAACTCCTACCTTAGTATATGTAATACATGCAATTTTCCTGGATTTTTTCAATCTAGCAGATTTATTTAATACATTTTTTATATGATTAACAAGCCACGTTGTTTTACCGGCACCAGGCCCTGCCTCTACCTTAAAATCTGACTCTATATCTATAAGAGAATCCGAACTTATATATTCAAATTTTTGATTTACTTTATTATCCATTCTATAGCCTTCTTTATATATTCAGGAGGTTTAAAGTCAAATTTTTTATTTTTTAAATTATTCTCTAATATATCAGATAACTCCATAGCATTTTCACCTTTCCCTACTGAATTTAAATATTTAGCCGCTATTAAATGTTTTCTCTTTTTTTTATCATCATCCCATGATGAATTAATTATACTGTCTTTTATTCTTCTATCTTCACCGCTATTACTAAGCTCGTCCAACATACAAGATAGATCTTTATCTTCATTAAAATATTCAGACAATTTTTCTAATTTTTCTGCATTACCTATACTATTAGTAATTAAATCTTTACAATTAGGATTAGACAATACTATCTCATATTCAAGAGTCTTTCCTCCTCCTATATTTTGTGTGAAATATTTTATATTATCAGAAATATCACCATTTTTTATTTTATCTTCAAATTCTGTTATAAAATTATTAGAACATGGTTTGTAATCATATTTATCGGTATCTACATTAAGTTCAAAAGGATAGCATTTTTTAAACTTAGCATTCTTTTCAGTTTTACATTTACGCTCAGGATCTAAATCAGTTATACAGACAACCTTTTTGTCAATTGCCCCTTCACGTTTAGTATTAAATAACTTTAAATAATGTTGAAAATACCTTCCTCCAACATTAATAACAGATATATGATAATCTTCTAGATTTATCTTAAGACATTTTGCGAATACAGGTATAAGAAGCTGTTCTGCAATTCCTTCTACAAGAATAATTCCCTTAGCAAAAAGCATATCTGATTTTGTAACATCCAAGAATCTTCTTATATATGACTTAGCCTTTCTATCATCTTGATTTGAAATATTAAAAACTTTACCAGGATATCCTACATCTAATTTATGATTATTTGAATTCAATACTATAATCTCATCTAACTCAACTGCTGCTGTAATATTAGGTGAATGTGTGGTTATAAATATTTGTCTTGCATTCTCATGATTATTTTCTCTTAAGAACTTTAAAAACTTATACTGCATAGCTGGATGCAAATGAGCTTCCGGCTCTTCTATAGCTAAAATAGGAAATACCTTTGAATTACTGCCCAAATACTCACCTGATGCATCTTTTTGCATTTTTGCCAATAGAAGTGATATAAAAATCAAATTATTATATCCTAATCCATTGTTACAAACAGGAATTTTTATATCTGACTCATATTTAACTATTAATTGTAGTGCTGAATACAATTGAGTGTCTAAAACATTCCCATCAAAATCCAGAATTGATTTATCAAAACTGGCACCCGTTTTATTAGCATATTTCAACATTTCATCTTTTCCGGATTTCATTCTGCCCTGAAGTTGTTTTATTAAACCACCTGCATTACTAGAGAATTGTTTCTTTTTAGAATTTATTTCATTAATTTTTTCATCTTTATCCTTCTCAGAGTCATTTTTTATATCGTAATCCATAAAAAAATCCAATATTTCTTTTAGGAGTGCATTTCTGCCTGTACATAAATCTCTTTCTACATCTCTTATTGCATCAAGAAACTGAAAATCAAATTTTCTAAGTACTTCACTGTCAACTTCAGTTTTATATTCTGGATCACCGCAGTAAATTTTATAAATATATTTTCTTATAAAATTGTTTTCTATAGCTTTCCAATAAAAATTAGCATCTTTACCAGATAACATTAACATAATTCTCTTATAATTTTCTATTTCCTTTTCAGGCAAAAAAAATTCGTATGTAAGCCTTGCTTCATATGGGCTGTCTATTTTAGTAAGACATTCTCCTATTGTTGCAAGATCATCAGAATATTTATCTTCATCCTCTGACTCTTTAATAGTTATAGATATTTCTATCTTAGGAGGTTTTTCTTTTAATTTCTGAATTTCTATATACTTATTAAAATCATTAATTCCCAACTTCTTATGACTATTACAATCGAATACTAATCCTAGTGCTTTTAAAAGATTTGATTTACCTGCATTATTATGTCCAATAATAACATTTATTCCTTCATTAAAGTCAATATTTACATTTTCACCAAATGATCTAAAATTACTAATTTGTATATGCGATATATACATAAAAACACACCTCTATTATTTTTACCCATAATTATATAAAATCAATATCGAACCGGTAGATTCATCAAAGGATTTATCTATACGGAAAGTATATGGCTTGGATAAATCGATAAGTGAATAACAAATAATATATGTTTCCTCTTTGTCCGGTCATACGGTTTCATTGCACCATAATATCACTTACTGGCTCTCCATAAAGAATAGGTGGCTCTCTGAAAAGAAACATGCGGCCCGCCACCTTGAAATATTCAGACCTAAACCATAATTTATCCTTACATTAAAACAATACTTATTATAGTTTATTTCCAAAAAATGTTATGGGGTCAGTCCCCACGATTTTATATACTCTTCATACCTTCTACAAAATCTCAGACAACTTTTCACCGTTGAATCCGACAAATCACTTTCTTCCAGATAATCTCTAGCATATTTTTCTCCGCTAGTATAGTCTATTCCCCGGGATTTCATGGAATTAATTCTGGACATGTCATCTTTTATGGACTTTTCACTTAGAGTACCCAGTGATCTTAGGTATTCTATAAAACCCTCATCTCCATCAAAAGAATACGTACTGCCCTTATCCAACATCTTCATACCTCCTTTTTTTATTGCTGCACCTGTTTAACCTCTGTTCCTGCACAGACTGATTAGCAGTTCCTTTTCTTGTTCACTAATTACCTTTGGATTTAAAGTCTTATCCTTGATTGCCTCCAACTCAGAGCATCCTGATGCAAGTTTTCCATCAAAGTAAGTGTCATCCGCCTTATATGTTGTTAATTTTCCAATTAATTTCCTATCGAATAATAACGGTGCTGTTAATACCTTTGAACGATTTCTATCGCCAATTACCACAACTTCATCTGACCTTGCATCACACTTAAGAGCATTAATTTCACTATCCTGCTGCCCTTTAACAAGTACTTTTTCTATTTCAAAATAAGCCGTAATAAATCTTTTTTGCTCAATATTAGCATTAAAGAATATATAAGATCCCGGAACAATATGCCTTTTTATTATATCTCCATTTTTCCCGCTATTACCATACACAAGCTGAGTAAAATCAGGATCCACATGCCCTTTCTCCGCACATTCTATGCTATAAGTTATCAAAATATGTTCCATACATCTTCCCCCTATTCAAATTTTACTTTTCTTTAACTTCTTTAATGTCTTCTGCATTACTATCAAAGTTTGAATACATCTTTTTATAATACTTCTTATAATTTCCAGACACTATATTTTCAACCCATTTAGTATTCTTTAAATACCAACTAATTGTTTCTTCCATTCCCTGTTCAAAAGTGTATTTTGGTTTCCAGCCCAGCTGAGTTTTTATCTTGGTGCTGTCAATGGCATATCTTCTATCATGTCCAGGTCTATCCTTTATATGTTTAATTAAAGATTGTGACTTACCAACTGTTTTTACAATAAGTTTAACTATATCAATATTTGCTTTTTCATTGTTTCCTCCGATATTATAAACTTCTCCAATTAAGCCTTTATGTAAAACAGTATCGATAGCAGAACAATGATCATATACATACAGCCAATCCCTTATCTGCATACCATTTCCATACACGGGTAAGTCCTCATTTTTTAAACAGTTGTTTATCATAAGCGGTATTAATTTTTCAGGAAATTGATATGGTCCATAATTATTACTGCAGCGGGTAATATTTATGGGCATGCCGAAAGTTTTATAATAGGCTCTTACCATCATATCTGCGCTTGCTTTTGATGCGGAATAAGGGCTGTTTGGCATAAGGGGAGTTGTTTCCACAAATATTCCCTTTGATCCCAATGCACCATACACTTCATCCGTGGATACTTGCAAAAATTTAACTCCTTTTTTATACTCTCTACTGTATTTATCATAAGGATCAATGCTCCAGTGCTTTCTAGCCGCATCAAGCATAACTTGGGTTCCAAGCACATTGGTTGTCAAAAATATTTCAGGTTCAACAATGCTTCTATCTACATGAGATTCCGCTGCAAAATTTACAACACCATCTATATCATAGGATGAAAACACTTCATCAATTTTTACCCTATCCCTTATATCACTCTTTATAAATATATAATTTGGATTATCTGAAATCTCCCTTAAATTTTCTAAATTACCTGCATAAGTCAACGCATCTACATTTATAATTTTATAATCTGGATACTTATCAAGCATAAACCTTATAAAATTACTTCCTATAAAACCAGCTCCACCTGTAACTAAAATAGTTTTCATCTTTATATTCCTTTCCTCCACTAATAAATATCTATTCATCTAGCAAAGATAAAATATATTGTCCATAGTCAGTCATTTTTAAACTTTCTCCAATGAATTTTAACTGTTCTCTATTAATAAATCCCCTACGCCATGCAATCTCCTCCAAACATGCTATATAAAATCCTTGCCTTGATTGAACTGCCTCAACATATTCTGCAGCCTTTAGCATTCCCTCCGGTGTACCGGTATCCAGCCATGCCATACCACGACCCAGTAATATTACACTGAGTTCACCTTTTTTTAAATATACATTATTAATATCAGTGATTTCTATTTCTCCGCGGGCAGAAGGTTTAATATTTTTAGCTATTTCTACAACCTGATTATCATAAAAATAAAGTCCTGGAACTGCATAATTTGACTTTGGTCTATTAGGTTTTTCTTCAATGGAAATCACTTTATTATTTTTGTCAAATTCGACCACTCCAAAAGAACGTGGATCCTTAACCGGATATCCAAATATCTCTGCTCCAATGTCCAATTTCTTAGCACGATTAAGTATCCTTGTTAAATCCTGCCCATAAAATATATTATCACCAAGTATCAAACATACATTATCATGGTCAATAAATTTCTCCCCTATAATAAACGCATCAGCAAGTCCCCGCGGCTCTTCCTGTACTTCATACGCAAGTTTAATTCCAAGTGCAGAACCGTCACCAAGAAGTTTTTTGTAAATAGGCATATCCTGTGGAGTTGATATAATAAGTATATCTCTGATACTTGCCAGCATAAGAACAGATAACGGATAATAAATAAGCGGCTTATCATATATTGGTAGAAGTTGTTTTGAAACAGCATGTGTCATTGGATATAAACGTGTCCCCTTCCCCCCTGCCAAAATTATCCCCTTCATTTTCATATCCTCCAATCTACAATAAAACTATTAACAATCTTTAAAATAAATTATTTATCCAAAATAATATCACAGATTCTATCAACATCCTCTAAACTAAGATCAGCATAAAGAGGCAGTGCAAGTACTCTATCTGATATATATTTTGCTACGGGCGTTTCCCCAATATCAAATCTATCTCTATAGCATTCAAAGCTGTTGGTAAGTGGATAAAAATATTTACGTGCAAATATTTCCTGCGCTTTTAACTTCTCGAATATTTCATTACGATTTAATTTATATCCATCAAATATTACAGGAAAATATGCATAATTGCTCTTTACTCCCTTTTGAGGTTTACACAGTTTAATTCCCTTAACATCACTTAACCCTTCAGTATATCTTTCTACTACAGATTTTCTCTTTTCAATTTCATCATCAACATGACGGAGATTGCAAATCCCCATAGCTGCCTGAAATTCATTCATTTTTGCATTGCCACCTATATACTCAACAGATTCACGACCGGTAATCCCAAAATTTTTCAGTTCATTCAATTTCTTATATAATTTTTCATCATGAAAAATTACAGCCCCACCTTCAATAGTATTAAAAACTTTTGTAGCATGAAAACTAAACATGGAAGCATCGCCAAAATCAGCAATACTTACACCATTAACTGTTACACCAAAAGCATGAGCAGCATCATATATAACTTTTAAATTATGTTTCTTAGCCAACTCCTCAACTTTCTTTACATCACAAACATTTCCATAAACATGTACTGGAAGAATAGCAGATGTTTTTTCATTTATTAAACTTTCTAGCTTGTCCACATCTATAGTATAATCTTCAGGATTAATATCACAGAATATCGGTTTTAATCCATTCCTTACAATTGCATGAGTGGTAGAAGCAAAAGTAAAAGGTGTAGTTATGACTTCCCCTGTAAGGTTAAATGCTGCAATTATGTTTTCCAATGCAAGATGTCCATTCACAAAAAGAGCAATATTAGGAACATCTAAATACTTCAGCAATCCTTTTTCCAACTGCTTGTGTTTTACACCCATGTTAGTCAGCCAGTGGCTTTTCCACAAATCTTTAATTTCCTCAACATACTCCTCAAAATCCGGCATTGAGGAACGTGTTACTTGAATTGTATTACTCATTTTGTTTTAAGTCCTCCTTTCTAAATTCTTTTTCTAATTCCAAAAGTCCTTTACTTCTATCTCTTATTTTTTTAAATGGGATTCCAACATTTATACTCCAAGATTCTGAGCTTCTATTAATAAGACTCATGGATCCAAATGCAGCACCTTCTTCTAATACAACACCAGGCAAAACAACACATCCAGATCCAATTATGACATGCCGTTCAATGATTACTTTCTTACTTATTACCTTTTTATATTTATCAGGTATCATTGGATTTGTCATGACCTCTCCTGAATAGTCATCAGTTACAGAATAAACAGTTGTCTTAGATGATATCCCTGCAAAATCATGAATTACAATTCCCTTATCACCACCATACAAAGCAGTATAAGCTGCTATATGTACATAATTGCCAATAGTAATCTTTCCACTAAGAATGCAAAAATCATCTATTCTAACATTACTTCCAATATTTATTTTTTCTGCACCATAAATGCTTATTTTACGACTGATTAAGACATTACTTCCAATACTAGCCAAACCCAATTTATCTAATTCATCAAATGTATAAAAACTATTCACTTTAATACCTCCTGTTTTTTAATAAATCATCTATCACTTTATAAAACTAAAATATAAATATAATTAAACTGTTCTATTTTAATCACACTATCCCTTTTCTTCTTCTATAAATATCCTTAAATGTTCCAAGTAGATATTCATAACATTCAAGTTTAAATACCTTAGCCATAATTATGTATATAATAATTCCCAAGCATATTTGAATTATCAAAGTTAACCATGACACCATATGAAGCCATTTAAAATTATAAACAACAGCGCCCATTATTAAAGACAATAACAACGAAGGCATTATATCTTTAATTTGTTCCTTATAACTATAGTTAAGTAATTTCAAATTTGGATAGGCATTTATAAATGTAGAAATTATTCCACTAATTAATGTTCCTACAGCAATCGCATAAATACCAAAATGAATAGATATTACCAATATTATAAGCCCTATAATCTTTTTTATAATCTCTAATTTTAAAAAAATATCACTGTGGCCTAAAGCATTAATTGCCTGCAAATTTGCGGTATGTATAGGCCACAAAGCATATGAAGCACAAAAAATTTGCAAAAATGGTACACAAGATAGCCATTTATCTGTTAGTAAGATTTTCACTAAAGGTTCTGCGATAATAGCTAGTCCGCACATCATAGGAAATAATACAAAAGAACTCGTGACAATTGAACGTCTAACCATATTTTTAACTTTTTTTCTATTATCCTGTTCTGAGGCCAAAGCAGGCAGCATAACTGATTGTATTGAGCCATTAATGTTTGAAACAATAACCTTAGGAAACTGATCTCCCCTATTATAAAATCCAAGCATAGCCGGATTATATATTTTACCTATAATCAAACTTTGTAAATTCATATATAGATTATCAATTAATGAAGAAACCAATAGTTTCCAGCCATATGAAAATAACCCCTTTATTCTTTCAAAAGAAAATATCAACTTAGGCCTCCATTTTACCGTAAACCACATAATTACAGTAATCATAAATTGATTGGTTAACTGCTGTGTTACTAATGCCCATACCCCCAGTCCCAAATATGCCAAAGCTATTCCAACTATTCCCGACATTAGTATTGCTCCCAAACTACTATAAAAAAGCATTTTAAATTGCATACTTCTAGATACTACAGCATTTTGGATAGAATTAACTGCCCCTCCAAATAGTGTAATAGACAATACTCTAAGCACTAATGTAATTTGATAAATATTATAAAAATCAGCTACAAGCGGTGCTGTGAAAAAAAGAACTATATATAACAAGCTAGCTACTAATAAACTCAAATAGAATATTGATGAAAAGTCAACTTCATCAGCATCTTTTTTTTGAATAAGTGCAGTGTTAAATCCACTTTGTACAAATACATTAGCTATGATAATAAATATTGATATAAGTGCAACTATACCATAATCATTTGGTACAAGTAATCTAGCCAATACTATTTGAACTATGAATTGTATTCCCTGTGTTCCGCCTCTCTCCATGAGTTTCCAAAACAGAGAGGAAATAACTTTTGATTTTGTAGTTTCAATTATCATAATGCCTTTTTCCCCATTTTACAATTTATATCTAGTTCTCATATATACCATTGAATTTAAGTACAATTTAGCATTTTTTTATTTTAGTAATCAATCTTTTATTAAAATAATTTATAAACCCAATTTTACCCTTGAAATTCAACTCATTAATAAATAATATAAATACATTTTTCATATCCTTATTCTTAAATCTATCAAATATAACCATATATTTTTCTTTAATTATCAATTTTTTTATTAAGTATCCATATTTATAATCAAAATATTGATCTACAGCCTTCCAAACATTTTTTATATTGCTGTAATGTACCAAAATATTTTGTGAAGAAAAGGAAGTTTCATTTCGTTTTCTTATGTATCTATAGTTACCCATAACCTTATTAATTAATTTAATCTTTCCTCTTTCCAAAACTAAAAGTTTTAGTTGAGTATCACAAATATAATCTGCTGTAGTAAGTAAATTTTTAATTTTTCCATAATTATTATACTTTAAAAATATATTTTTAAAGATCAATGACTGAACGTGAAATACCTGTCCCATAGTTTCATAACACAATTCTATAAATCGCTTTGGTGATCCAATTTCATGAATATTATTTTGAATAATAAATTTATCACTAGGCATATTCTTAATTATAGTACCAAACTCATCTGAAACAGTTACTTTATGATATACACCTGAATATTCTTCATTATTTTTTAAAAATTTCACCTGAGTTTTTAACTTAAATTCATCTGTCCAAAAATCATCACCTTCTAAAATCGCAATGTATTTACCTTTACATTTAGTAAAAACATCATAACTATTTTTAGTTGCGCCAATATTTTTGTCTCTATAAATCATTCTAAAAATATCTGGATATTTTCTTTTATATTCTTTTAATATTTCTCTACTGTTGTCTGGAGAACAATCTTCTCCCACAATCACTTCATATTTAAAATCAACTTTTTGCATTAATATACTATCCAATGCTTTTCTCAAATA
Organism: Clostridium sp. MT-14; assembly: GCF_042436595.1. Lineage (NCBI taxonomy): Bacteria > Bacillati > Bacillota > Clostridia > Eubacteriales > Clostridiaceae > Clostridium > Clostridium sp. MT-14. The sequence goes on along the minus strand of NZ_JBHMIY010000011.1, from coordinate 37,286 downwards.
CTTTTCATGATTATATGTAATCATCGCAACGCTAACCGTAATATCCTCTGAACACATTTTATCTCCTTCTCAAAATTCTATTTATAATTTATAAGGAATTTATATATTCACTAATTTTCTATAAATATTTAATAATTTCTCATAATTATCTTCTACTTTTATATTCTTTAATTTTTTCTTGTAAAATTTATAATTTTCTATTACATCAACAGTCTTATTATATAAATCTTTAATATTTCTTGTTTTAAATAAAATTGCTCCCTTTGGTCTTCTACACACATCACTAGTAATAGATGGAACTTTGTAATATAAAGCTTCAGCTATTGAAATTCCATATGAATCTGTATTAGTTGGTCTTAAAAACAAATTACTTTTTTTCAATATTGGACAGAGAGGTATTTTTTCATTAACTAACAAAAATCTATCTCTTATCTGTAATTTGCCTATAATATTTTTCAATTTACTATAATACTCATAATCTCCTATATCAGGTAAACAGAAAACAAAACCTATTTTTTTAAATCTAAAATATTTCTTTAACCTAGAACATAATTCTACACACATATCTATACCATATAAATCCTCATTTTTATAAAATGATATTTTATATGCATTAGCTACAATATTAAAATCATTATCTTTCATAAAATTCCATATATAATTAGGAATTAATTTATCGTCAGATTCATCATAATCGGGATTTATATATGCAGGTATTACATCAATTTTACTTATATCACAATTATATTTTATTAATTTTAACTTCTCATTTTCACCAACTGGTATAAACTGATCTACGTTTTTCATAGAATAATAGAAGCACAGTTTTTTTAAAAAATTAAATTTTTTTGGTTCTTCCCTAAAACTATGAATTGTTAATATTAATTTTGATTTATGGATTTTTTTTATCAAACATAAAATAAATAATAAATACCAATTTCTTTCCTGACAATGAATTATCTTATCTTTACAGCAAAAAAAATATTTTATTAACCAAAGCTTTAAATTATTCACATTAAATATATTATAATTTACTTTTATTTTATTTTTAGACGTATTATAAAGTACGTACTGTAAGTATTTATCATCAAGTTTTTTTATCAATCTTTTTATATGAACAGATATACCACCTATAGGTGGCGGATATCCCCCTATAACCGCAATATTATACCCTTTCATTTTCTCAGCTCCAACTCTACTAAATAACTTATACCTGTTGCCTGTTCTATCTGCCAGATAGGTATAGTATAATTCGTACCATCTTTTATTGCTTTTGCAAATTCTCTAAGTTCCTCATATTGTCCCTTTTCTGAATCCTTGCTTTCAATATTAGATACTTTCACACCATATCCATTGATTTTTTTGTAATCATCAATAGTTATGATTTTACCATCACAATAAATCTGACAAAGCTCTTTGGGATAGACACTATTTCCAAGTGATGTATACGTAAGTGTACATAATGAACCATCTTCATATTTCAAAGTAACTACCACATTATCTCTATGGGATATATTTTTAGTTTTAGGAGCAATACTATCCACAGATGCACTCAGTATTTTCGAATCTGTAAAATAGTCAAACAAATCCAATATATGGCATCCTTCTCCTATAATACGTCCACCTCCCTCTTCTGTATGTACCCAACAATCTAGTGGAATGTATCCCGCATTCATTTGGTAATTTATTATCATAGGATTTATTCTATTTTTAATATGTTTTTTAGTTTCAAAAGCGTACCTAGAAAACCTTCTATTAAACCCTATAGTATATGGCATTCCAGTCTCATCTACTACTTGCAATACTTCTTCCATTTCTTTTTTATTAAGAGCCATAGGTTTTTCAACAAATACAGCTTTACCCTTTTTCATAGCTTTTATGGACATACTTGCATGGAGATTATGTCTCGTACATATCATAACCATATCTACATCGGCATCATTTAATATTTCATTATAATCTGTAGTAGCATACCTAGCTCCATATTGTTCTGCTATTGCTTTTGCATTAGTACCCGTCCTACTCATAATAGCATAAATATTATAAATATCATTTAACTTCTTCAAATTAGGAAGATGCATTGATTGGGCAAACCCTCCCGCACCTATTACCGCTACATTTATTTTTTTACCTGTTTTTAATAATTTATTATTTATATAAACTTTTCTTTCTATATTATTGCTATTTTCATTATTATATTCCAATAATACAATAAGTGGTTTATTATCCGAAGTTTTTAATTCTTCATAAGCCTTTACTGCTTCATCTACAGGATATATTCTTTCAATAAGTGGCTGTAAATTTATCTTTTTCTCCGACAAAAGCTTTAAATACTCTTCCATATTTCTATTTTCTGTCCATCTTACATATGCATAAGGGTAATCAATACATTTTTCTTCATACACAGGATCATACCTTCCCGGTCCATAGGATGTTGAAATTATAAAGTCCAATTCTTTTTGATACATATCTTCTCTTTTATATTCATTTCCCACAACACCTACAAGCACAACCTTGCCTTTTCTCCTACATATATTAAACGCTTGGGAAAGTATTTCATTGGAATTTGCAGCAGCTGTTATTATTGCAGCATCAACTCCAAATCCTTCTGTAATTTTATCAATCTCTTTAATCACATCCAACTTAGAAGAATTCATAATAAAATCGCACCCTGTTTTCTTTGCAATACCTAATCTTCTATCGTCAATATCTATACCTATAACTTTACACCCTGAAGCTTTTAATATCTGCACTGCAAGCTGCCCCATTATCCCCATTCCAATTACAGCTGCAATTTCACCTAGCCTTAAATCAGCTCTTCTTACTCCCTGCATCGCAATACCACCAACAGTAACTGTAGATGCTAAATCCATATTAAGCCCATCAGGAACCCTCATAACAAGGCTCCTTGGAACATCTATGTACTCTGCGTGATTTGCAATACCAGCACCTGCGCAAGCTACCCTATCACCTATTTTCAAATCTTTAATATTTTTACCCAGCCCTACTATTACACCAGAGGTACTGTAACCTGTAGGTTTTCCAGATTCCATATCTGTAACTTTATTTAAAACAGCATTAAGCCCTTGATTTTTTAACATATTCAAAGCTTTCTTCACTTTTTCAGGCTGTTCCATAGCTTTTTTCACAATGGATTTGCCTGATTCATTAACTCCCATGATTTCTGTTCCTGCACTGATGCAAGAATATAAGACCTTCACCAAAACACCATTATCTGAAGCTAGCGGTGCCGGTATATCTGATACTATAGCCTGTCCCTTTTTTATAAGTATCTGTTTCAAATTATCAACTCCTTAGCAACACACCAATTTTACTTTATTACAATTTTTTTCTAATGCTATTCTGATCTTTTTTGTATTCAATTTTTGTCCATATTCATATGATACACAAGTACTAGTTATTGAATATGAATTATAAAATTTCATGAATACACTTTTATTATTCCTAATAAGCTCTATCCCATTTTTTCTTTCTACTACATCAACACCATAATCTAATATAAAATTCACATATATGTTATCATTAATTTTATCTGGCAAAATCTTATCTTCAATAATTATTCCATCACTTTGCAATTTAATGGTTCTTTTATGTATTACATCACATTTTCTTCTATATCCATAATGCTCACCTGAAAAAGTATTTTCACTAAAAGTTATACATTTTGCAAAACTCTGTTCCTTCATATAGAACAAATCATATTTATTAAAGTCATTTTGTTCATAATTAGCAATCTGTAGAGTATTGTGCATACCTGTACTCCTAAATAAATTTCTCATTTTATAATCAGAAGTATACACATAGGTCCCCGGGTCTATAATAAAATCTTCACCATCAACATTAAGTTCAATACTCAATTGATCATTATGGCTGTGTCCCCCTTCACCCCTACAGGATAATTCCCCGCACCTTATAATACAATAAATTCTACCATTTCTTAATACATAATAACCACCTTTATCATAAGCTTTAGAATGCAATTTAAGTGCCACATCTGATTTCTTATAGTTTCCCGTTATCCACAATGCATCTTCCCTATAATTCCTGCCAAAATATCTAAAATCATCTCTATCAAAATACTCTCCTGCAACAGCTAAAATGTGCCTGAAATCTCTTTTATTCCAATTTTCATAATTTGACACTATCAGTAATCTCCCATCATCTGCATCACCAATAATAGGTGACAACCCATTAGGTTTGATTATATCCATTGTGAACTCACACATTTTCTCAAGCTTTTGCATATATTTATTTGAAAAATAGATATAATTTTTATCACATAAAATCGTTGTAATTAAAAACAATTCAGTGACAAGCCTATGATATGAAGTAGATGCCTCATAATCCGTTCCATCCAAATTTACTTCACTTTTCATTTCATTTTCAAATTCAGAAATTCCAAATTCAAGCCAGACTTTCGAATTATTTTCCATTTTCTTATCTTCTACAATAAAGTCATTAAAATATATTCCAAGCCATATAAGTCCACATAAATCTGATAAATAATGATTTCCATTATGTTGGCCTTCATTTTCAAGGTTTTTATATATAAACCTACCATGAAGATAAAGAGATTTATTAAATTTGACCCAAAAATCATCATCAATATTTTTAGATTTTTCGAAGAAAAAATATCCGCAAATTAGATTAACAGCCCTTATAGCCACATCCATAGTACAGACCCAATTAACTGACATTTCAACAGGATTATTCTTTATCCAATCAATAACTTCATTTTTAAATTCTATGGCATATTTTTCATTATCAGTTATCCAATATGCCTTTCCTAGAGTAATTATATGCTGAAATCTTGAAAGCTCCCAAGGAACTTTCACATCTGAATTATTTGACAAATTCACAATTTTTATATTTTTATAAAATCCATTCTTCCATACATACCCTGTTTTAAAATCCTTATTCCAAGACAAATCTTTACCTAAATATTTTTTTCCTGAACCGAGCAAATCAAATTTATGATTACAAATATTATCAGCTGATGTAATTATATTTATACTTAAACTATATTCATATAATTTTTCTTTAAATTTTTCCTTGTCCACTATATTATATAGAAAATTACATTTTGAATTAAACTTATGAAAGTATTGTTTTTTTAATATAATCGGATTGTTTTTAATTTTTATCATTCTAAAAAAATAATAAATTTTTTTATTTATCTTTTTTATAAGTTGTTTTAATGTAATATATTTCAGCTTTTGAAATTTTAAAATTATTTTCATAAATGCCTCTCGAATATTCCATATTGTCCACACTATATTCACTAAATATTAAATTTTCTTGTTTCTCTAATTTCATTCCACGATATTCCAAGTAAAATCCAATAACCAAAATATCTGAAAGTATCTAAATCAAACCCAACTAGAAGTAAACCAATTATGCTAGAAATAAGTGCTATTAATGTTGTTGTCTGTTTTTTCAACTTTTTATTCAACTTATATTTTTGAAAAAGCTTATACAAAAGATAAAGCCAACAATATAACCATAAAAATAGCTCAACAAATCCAAGTTCTCCAAAAATTCTTGCAAATAAGCCATGAACTGGTGCCCAAGGTGTTTGTTCACTGCTATCCATCCATGTTAAAATTTCCGTTGATTGCATAGCATCATCATCAACATAATTTGGCATATTAAATCCATATTGTCCTAATCCCACTCCAAATATTGGATGACCAATTCCCATTTTAAAAGCAGCTCTTTGTGAACCATATCTAGCTATATTTGACATATTATCACTATCTGTTAATGATGTATATACTCCTGTAATATCTATTGGAACATCACTTGATATATAATATTTCCCCAATATAACACAACATAAACACATTAACACTATAATAGCTACTTTAAGTTTCTTTTTAAAATTATTACTCGTAAAAGCTATTATAAAAGTAATTTCAACTAAAATAGTTACATAAGCCAATCTGGATTTCGACAGAATTATTAAATATATATAATATATAAAAAATATAAGATTAAATTTTTTAATCTTTTTATTCTTATTTATAGATAGAAACATCCACGGTATAACAAATGAAGAATATATTCCAAAAAAAGATGCTTCACCACACACTGCTCTTAATCTAAGGTAATTTGAACCTGCATCTTCTTCACCCCTAATAATCAGAGAAACATTATCTACAATTACTTTAGCAAAATTCACATTATGTAAAGATAAAATTTCGATAACACAATATGCCCCTACAATATAAGCTGATATCATCACATACTTTCTCAATATTTCTAAAGTATTATTGGTTTTTCTAACTATACTATAAATATAAATTGAACTTATAAATCCAAATAATAATACCATATACTGAAACACAAATTTTTCAATACCGGATCTACCTTTTGTAAAATTTGAAAATATCGAGTTATAATTAAAAATAAAAGACAATATTATTAATGCCAAAAATACAATTAATGCATTATAGCTATTATTTTTAGGTAAATAAATCTTGTCCATTTTAATTATGCTGACAATAATTCCAATTACAAGTACATAAAATGCACCTTCTTGTGCCAATTCACCAAATATATTTGAAAAATACGGTAAAGCATTAAAGGGCAATGAAACTATAATTAATTTTAAAAATAGAGTATTTTTATAATCTTTATTTGCATATTCAAAATAATTTTTCATATTAATCTCTCTCAACATATTTTTGTATTTTTTCAAATCTTTTTTCCCACGTATTTTCCTTTGCAAATTCAATATTATTTTTCCTATCTTTATCTTTATTATCAATTGCTTTTACTATATCTTCACAAAATTCATCATAACTTTTAGCAACATAAGCTGGGCTATTTATATATTCCATTTCTTTGAAATTAGTAGAAACAACATTTAGCCCTACACTCATATACTCGTATAGTTTTATTGGAGTTATTGAATCTGTTAACTTATTTACTTTGAATGGTATAATTCCAACATCACTATAGTACAAATAATTAGGTATTTGTTTGTAATCTATCTTACCTAATATATGAACATTTTTATATAATTTTAGTAAAGATAAATTTATTTTACATGGACCAATTAAACAAAAATCTATTTTATTCAATTTTTCTATACAGTACTTTAATAAATTCAGATCAAACCAATTATCGATTGCACCTATATAAATACAACTTTTTCTTTTATTACTTTGAAATTTTCTTGGGAAAATATATTTTTTTCTAATAAAGTTGTCTAACTCAACTCCATTAGGCAAATAAATCAAATCTTTTCTCAAGCATTGTTTTTTTTCAATTAAACTATGTGCAGTAACAAAGACTAGATCAGCTTTCCTAATTATTCTTTTTTCAAAATAGGACATTGTTCTACACGCTTGACTAAAACCTGTTAAATCATCAGCACATCTATAAATTAATTTTCTATATTTAATTATTTTGGTTAAGTAATAATATTTAGGATTAGTAAGCCATAATATATCAACATTATTAAAATTATTTCGCTCAAAACTATTTTTCAAATTAGGTATAGTTAATTTAATACTTAATTTATTAGCAAACTTTGTATTTAATACTGGTAATCTTCCATATAAAATCAAAGAATAGGGCGAATATCCAAATATATTTTTATCCAATTTTTTAAAAAATTTTTTGTTTAAATTCCTTCTTTGATTATAGATACTACTATTAATAATTTTCGTTATATGATTATAAACCGGTGACAGCCATAGAACTTCATACCCATTTTTTGAAAACATCATTGCATAATGATGATTACCAACTTTAAAATCGCTATTATATTCTAAATATTCTGCCATAATAATTTTTTTCATTTTTCTCCCCGCTTAGAAATATCATCATAAACTTTTTCAAGTTGATTTATATGACTTTCAATACTAAAATCATTTTCCCAGTAATCTAAATATGCATTCTGTCCATAAATTTTAGCTAATTTATCATTCATTAATAATTTCATTTTTTCTTCTAGATCTTCTAGATCTCCTCTTTTGAACCATAATCCCGTTCTCCTATTTTTAACAACTTCCCTTACAGCACAAGCATCAGACACAATAACTGGTATTCCTCTAGCTTGTGCTTCAAGTGCTGTAAGGCCTAATGTCTCATATAAAAGCGATGGAAATACCAATGCTCTTGTAGAATCAAGTTCATTTACAACTTGCATCTTATCTACCCAACCAGTAATCCTACTTTCAGGATAAATTCTTTTTATTTCATCTCTAAGTTCACCATCTCCTACAAACACAGCATTAACATTTAATTCTTTAGCTGCTTCGGCAAATAATAAACATCCTTTCTCTTTACTCAATCGTCCTACATATACAAATGAATTATTTTTTATTACATTTACAGATTTTCCTTTTTCAATATCTACAGGATTTTTTACATAATAAAGTTTTGCATTTGGTGGTAAAAAGGAAACTAATACATTTTTACTCATCTCAGATATGTAAATATAATTATCTATTCCAGATGGTAGTAACCCTCTTTTTGTTTGTTTATTTTGTCTTAATACTCTCCATATTTTATGTACATATTTTCGAGAATCACAATTACATAAAATGCATTTTCTTGACATAGGCTTTAAATGGCATATTTCATTTGTATTATAATTAAAAAAGCCACCATTAGGACATACAGCAAAATAATCATGTAAAGTTAAAACCAATTTAAAATTTTCATTTATAGCTTCTCTTATTATTGAAGTTGACAATCCCTTGGTAAAAGAGTGTAAATGAATAATAGTGAATTTATTGTTAAGTTTTTTCAATAATAGTTTAAATTTTAGTCTTGCTCTAATATTCCAAATTCCATAAATCGCAGCTTGAAATCTATTTTTATTACTCAATATATCATTTTGGTTTAAACAAATTACATTTACATTACTACATTTTAGTTCTTCAGAAACAGGTCCTACTGAGGAAAAAAAGTAAACATCATAATTTTTTTCAGCCAATGATATAGCACTAATTATAGCAACTTTATCTGCTCCACCTGTTATATGAGCATAATCATTAGCTATAATTATATTTAATTTTTGAGTCATAGCCCTTCCTCTTTTATATAATCTTTATATTCCTTAGAATCTTTAGACCAAGGATATATTATAATACTATCCTCATACAGATAATAATCAGTTTTCATTAATTTTTCACTTAATTTAAACTTATTTAAAGCTAATACTTTTATATTTAAATCTAAGTTACTGTTATTTTTTAAAAAATCTAATGCAGAAACTATAGTATTACCTGTATCTATAGAATCATCTACCAAAAGTATATTTTCTCCATACAACAAATTTTCATCAATTTCTGTAACAACTCTATTACTTCTCTTTGCATGTATTCCGGATTTAAATTCCAATTCCCTCAATAGATTTTTAACAAACTTAGGAAGTATCCTTAATATAAAACTAAATTTTGACTTAATACCATTTCCTTCTCTTAAAATTCTAAGTCCTCTTAATTGAATTTTATAATATTCAGCTATGTATTTCCCTACTAAATAACCTCCCGTTTTTATATACACAACGCAATCAGGCCTAAAACCTGATTTATCTATTAACTTTGAAAGCTCTAAGCAATCTCTTTTTACATCCTTTATAGATAAAGTTAAATGCTTCACTTATCTTTCCTGCCTTTATCAATTTTTTCACTTTAACATAGATAGTATAATAATGAATACTTTTATTAGTTCGTTTATTATAAATATTTATATACTTAAGTGATTCAATAAAATTTCCCCTGGTTAAATTATTCTTAAAATCACAACAATTATATTTAAGTTCATAACAACTGTGAGAATCACTTCCATATACGCATGGCTTATTTAAATCATGACTTAATTTTTCAGCACTTTTATTAAATTCATTTTCTACAGCTCTTCCGTTAAAAATTTCTATTATATCAATATTGTCTTTATTTTTTATTATAGAATCTAGTTCTAAACACGTTTTATACCTTTTTCTATCAAATGGATGTGGTATACACACTAGCCCACCTTGCTTTTTAATTCTTTTTATGGTTTCTTCAGGAGTTAAACCTTTTTGTATCTCTTCTTTTAAAAACATACCAATGATCTCACCCTTTTTAGTCATTATTTCTTCACCAATTATAACATCCAGCTTACAGCCATACTTTTGTTTGAATTTAAGTGCTCCCTCAGTAGTATTATGATCCGTTATAATAATTCCCCAAATTTTATTCCTTAATAAACATTTATATAACCTATCAAGAGAAACACAGCTATCCGGAGAATATTCTGTATGTACATGACATTGATATAAAAAACTCATATTTTATATTCTCCAATACAAAAAACCATATTTTCCAGCTTCTACAGCATTAACCACTGCTTTAGTATCCAAGCATACAGGGTTTTCATTCATAAGCTTGGACATGTGTTCGCAATCATCATAATTCATATCATCTTGTTTTGCTAGAATCAATACTGCATCAGCTTTTTCTAAAGCTTCCTCTTCGCTCTCAACCCTGAAATCATATTTTGTAGGTACTATGGGATCAAAAGCATTTACATTCGCCCCTGCTTTTACAAGAAGTTTGCATATATCTACAGGAGGACTTATCCTGTCATCATTAGAATAATCTTTCATAGCTAGTCCTAAAACCGCTATTTTGCAATTTCTTATATCTTTATTTTCACTATTTAGAAGTTCCTCAACTTTATCCACTATAAATTTGGGAATCAAGGCATTTTTCTTTCTTGCAATTTTTAATATATCCATAGATACATCCATCTTTTCTGCTTTGGGAGCTATGTAATGATACGCATTTGGGATACAATATCCCCCTACACCTGGTCCCGGAGTTAAAAGATTTACTCTTTTATGTGTATTGGCAAGTTTTATGACTTCAAAAATATCTATACCCAAAGACTCTGCAAATCTTGCAAATTCCTGAGACATAGCAATATTCACATCTCTCTGGACATTTTCGAATACCTTTGAAGTTTCAACTGCTTTTATACAGGAAGCCTTTACTATTTGAGCTTTACAAACTACAGCTAAAAGCGATGCCGCTCTTTCCAAGCTCTTTGCATTTATTGCCCCTACAAGTGTAGGCATATCTGCAAATTCTTCAAAGGCTTTTCCCTCTGCAATTCTCTCCGAAGCATAGGCAAGATAAAAATCCACTCCCGCCTTCATCTTTGATTTTCTTTCAAGTATAGGCATTATAAATTCCTCAGTAGTTCCCGGAATCACTGTGCTCCTTATAACAACTAAATCACCCCTTTTTAAATTCTTTCCTATGGTTATGCACGCATTTTCTAAATAATCCATTATGTATTTACCGTTTTTTATCGGTATGCCTACAGTTACAATTATATTATTACACTTTTTTACTGCTGCTTCGCCATTTACTGTAGCTTTATAATTACCTTTTTTTATCTGCATATTTAATATTTCCTGTATACCTGCTTTATAAAATTTCTCAGTGTGATTAGTTAATCCCCTATTGGTATTTGCTACTAATAAATCATCTACATCGACACCTATAGTTTTACACCCCCTCAGTGCAAAACTCAGCGTAAGAGGCAGTCCTACAAATCCTTGTCCAAATATGCACACTTTTTTATTAATATCGGCCCTATCTATATTTTCATTTAGACTTTCAATTATATCCAAACCACTTAAATCATTTTTTATTATTTCCATTCTCTATTCTTCCCTCCCCCCAATAATGTAGTTTTTAATATTTAATATGCATTTTTATTTATAAACCCATTAAATATAGTCATAAATACTATTTTAATGTCCATCATAAAACTCCAGTTCTCTATATAATAAATATCACATTGAATTCTCTTGCTTATTGAGGTGTCTCCTCGCCATCCGTTAACCTGGGCCCATCCTGTTATTCCAGGCCTCACCTGGTGTTTTACCATATACTGGGGAATTTCATTTTTAAATTTATTTACAAAATATGGTCTTTCAGGCCTTGGACCGATTAAACTCATATCTCCCTTTAAAACATTAAAAAACTGGGGTAGTTCATCAATGCTTGTCTTTCTGATAAAAGAACCAAATTTGGTCTTTCTAGGATCATCCTCTGTCGTCCATTCAAGTTTTTCTTTATTTGAATTCTGAACACGCATGGATCTGAACTTGTACATAGTAAATATTTTTTTATTAAGTCCAACTCTTTCCTGTTTAAATATAATAGGTCCCGGAGAAGTCAATTTTATAATAATTGCAGTTAAAATCATTATAGGTGATGAAATTATTATTGCGAACATAGAAAATAATATATCAAAAGTTCTCTTTAGCATTTTATTAAATAAATCCTCAAGGGGTATATATCTTATTCCTATTACCGGTATATTTCCTATTTCTTCAACATAAGGTTTTGAAGATATCTTATCAGAAAAATCAGGTATTATTTGAGCCTTAACTCCAGCTTTTTCACATATTCTGATTATATCCTTCATTTTGTAATATTCATCAAAATTCAAAGTTATAAAAACATCATCTACATTGGGGTCTAATAAATATTTTTCAAGTACACTGACATCATCTATAATATCTTCTTTATGTAAAATAGTCTTATCTACTAAAGAATCTGCAGCTATTTCATCAAGGGCCCTGTTATACTTTTTATTATAAAATATTCCTTTAACTACATATCCCCACTGTCTGTTTTCCTTAATTTGTTTTATAAGTTTATAAGTCATGCTATTTATTCCTATAAACAGAACATGCTTTACATTGTATCCTCTTTTCCTTATAAATCTTAAACTCATTCTTAAAATTAATCTTTCCAGGAACATAAACAGTGTAAGAACAATAAAAAATATAAAAATCAAATATCTGGAATAATTGATGAATTTAAAAACATATAAAACTGCTATAAAAATAATAGTCCCCAGAATATTTGATTTTATTATCCTTAGAGTTTCATCAGGGATAGTTTTGAACCTGTAAGGTAAATACAGCCCAAATATATTAAATAATATTAAATACATTGGAATAATAAATACCAGAGACCAAACATATGTATCTAGAGGAATTACATTCTTATTATAATAAATAGCAAGATCTAGATAAAATCTGACGAAATAGGACAATAATGCAGATAGAAAAATAATAAACCCATCTGACAAAATCAGCAGCTTATTTAAATATTTTTGATTTTCCCTTATCATGCCCTAACCACCCCTAGAGCTGAAAAATAATAACTGCAACTTTTACCGTACTCATCTTCCTTTTCATTTTTATTATCGACTAGTACACTAACAATTTTATCCTCCAATTCTGTCAATATATCTCCCCCTAATACCAACAAAATTCACATAAATATTACATTTATTATAACACCACAGCATTTGGCAGACAACCATAAAAGTCCCATTTATTTGTCCAATTTTATCATTTTAAAATATTATCGTATTTTAAAATGATAATTTTATATGTATTAAAATAGATTTAAAATTCTCTATTTTATGTCTATATGATGTGAGTTTTTATTACATTTTTCCCTATAAATTTTGATTTTACATTTATATCCACATTTCAAATTAGGCTCTGTAAATTGTCATTTACGCAAAACAGCCAACATCATATTCCAAAAAATCACTTTGGCATATAGTATTGGCTGAATATTTTCACATATTATCATCCAAAATTCATTATACTTCTCAGATGATCTACAGCTCTTTTTTTCCTGGCAGCTGCTGTCCTATATGGTATCTTCTCCTTTACTGCATATTCTTTTAAGCTTATTTCCCATATATAATACCAGACTATTGCACTTTTTTCTTCCTCAGAAAGTTTTCTTACAGCTCTCCACAGATCAGAATACTGCTGTTTTTCTATGAACTCTTCCTCGATATTTTCTTCTGACTCCACCGTGTCCACGAGTTCATCACCGCCGCTGTTCACACTATAAAGGCTGCAGCAAAAATATTTTTTCACACTGTTCCTTATTTTGCAGTAGAAATTCTTTTTGATGGCAGCTGCGGCATAAGTGGAAAAATGGCACTTGGAATTCATGTTGTATTTGTAAATGGACTTTATAAGTGAAAGCCTTCCTTCCTGCACCATATCCTCAAGAGTGTACCCTTCTATATAAAAGGAACTGGTAAGATTTATAACCATTCCGTCAAACCTTCTGCAGATTTCACCTATGGCAGATTTGTCCTTATTTTTAGCTCTTACAAGAAGTTCCACGAGGTGAGTCTTTTTCAGGCGGCTGTAATCTGTATTCACAATTTCTGGGGAATGCTTGTCCATAATATAATCGGGTTTGAATTTATATCCCATAACATTCTCTCCCTATGATTTCAAATTGAACCTATTGCACTTCAAATATATATTTCCTGTCTTAAATATTTTATTACAAATTCAAAATTTCGTGCCTTTCTGCCAGACTTTTCATCAATTAATCCTTAAATTCAGGCAGAACTTGTAAATAGCAACGTTCGGATAAAAAGCGGGTCTGGAACAAGTATATCTGAAGCCAGACCCTATATGAGCACTACTTACTATTTCACCTCAAGCTCAACAGTAGAAGTATCCTGTATATGGGCAGAATCTACAGCTTTTAAATCCCCGTTTTTAGTGGTAAATATATTTTTTGCAATAATTGTTTCCATGGCAGTTTTTACTTCCTGATCCGTTATACCTTCTTTTACATTGGAGATCCTTATAGAAGCCTTTTTACCTTCTTCAGTCAGAAAACTCATAATCAATGATTTGGACATATAATTCACCCCCTTTTTCAATTCACGGTTCACAATACACAGTCCACAATTGTTCATTGTACATTGTCAATTATTAATTTGTCTAAGCGTTTGTTATACCACTTTCATCCTGCCTTATGAGCTCTTCTAAAGTCTTTCCGAGAAGCTTTTCTATTTCTCCGGCAACATCATAAATATCCTGAACAGCAGCATCTATTTTTATATTTGAAAAGGTCTGTCTTTTGATTATATCTTTTCCCTCTTCATCCAGACCATCTTTATATTTCAATATCACTGAAGTGTTCAATAAAGTAGTTTTAGCAGCCATCCTCATCACCTCCCTTCAAATAATATATATGCAGTTTTTCAAAAATAGGCAAGATTTTTTACAAAAAAAATAAAAGATATAAAGATCATTTCAAAATCTTTATACCTTTTAAGTCTATTTTCTCCTTCTGCTCTTTTTCTTACTCTTCTTGACTTTGCTGCCGTCCTCTCCGTAATAATACTGATAGTAATACCCATAGTATCCTTTTT
Source organism: Clostridium sp. MT-14 (assembly GCF_042436595.1). Lineage (NCBI taxonomy): Bacteria > Bacillati > Bacillota > Clostridia > Eubacteriales > Clostridiaceae > Clostridium > Clostridium sp. MT-14. The sequence continues at coordinate 22,037 of NZ_JBHMIY010000011.1, read as the reverse complement.
CCTTTATCTCAAGCTTGTTTAAAACCGCTCCAAGTATATTGGCACCTACTTTCGATAAAAGATCTCTGGCTTTTACAGCTGCCTCTTTTTCCACCTGAGAAGACGATATTACCAGAAGACAGCCGTCCACGCAGCGGGATAAAAGCTGGGCATCCGTCACTGCCACTACAGGAGGAGTATCCAGTATTATATATTCATACTTCTCTTTCAACTGCTGCAAAAAAATTTCCATTTTCCTGGAGGCCAGAAGTTCTGCCGGATTGGGGGGTCTTATACCAGATGTGAGAAGATCCAGATTTTCAACTATATTTTGTTTAACCGCATCTTCAAAACTAATTTGCCCTGCCAGCACATTCGAAAGCCCGCTTTCATTAGATGTCAAAAATATTTTATGCAGATTGGGTTTCCTCTGATCACAATCCACAAGCAAGGTTTTGGCACCCGTTTCCGACATGACCACTGCCAGGTTGGCAGAAGTAGTGGACTTACCCTCCCCAGGTCCTGAGCTCGTGATCATTATAGACTGTATTTTCTTATCAAAAGAAGAAAATTGAATATTTGTTCTCAATGTCCTATAAGCTTCTGCAATAGGATCCATTGGGTTTCTTATAGTGACTATATGTACTTTATCCATCATCTTCACTCCATCTGTGTCTCAAATCTTATTACTATGTTCTAAAAAGGCTGAAAATTCTCTTTTTCTCTCTTATTCTCCCGCTTACGGGGTCTATAAGCTGATTTTTCAACAATCTCTCACAATTTTTTTCCATATACATATAAATATCATGATTGACTTGAGAAGCCATTTCAAGTGCACTGCTGATGCCCGGATGCCGCCCACCAGTGGAATGAGCATCTGATGCTATAAAACTACAGATTCCGTTTTTTATCAGAACCCTGGCAGTATTTTTCACTTTTTTCCCAAATATACCCCTTATACTTCCTGTATTTACCTGGACCAGACATTTTTCATCCAGGAATTCGTTTATCTTGGATGGGTTGTCTATAATATATCTGTATCTTTCAGGATGGGCCACAATTGGATGCACCCCTCTAATTTCAAGTTCATATATTATATCCAGGGCATTTTCCGGCATATTCATCATGGGGAATTCAACCAGCATATAATCTGTATCGCCAATGCAGCCTATTTTCCCACTTTTATAATATTCAAGGCTGTAATGATCAAGCATTACCTCCTGACCGGGAATAATATTCACATCTATATTTTCTTCTCCGGCTCTGCCTTTTACTTTTTCCAGAAGTTTTTTTATGTCATCGCAGCTGTTTTCATAACAACCACGGTAAAAATGTGATGACGCCACTATGGCTTTTATTCCATCCTTTTCCGTAAGCTTAAGCATTTTCAAGGTCTGCTCTATGGATTTTGAACCATCGTCTATACCCGGAAGTATATGGCTGTGTATATCTATCATATAAATATCACCACCTTTTGTCCAATTTACAGATTACAATCAATTGTCAATTCACAATTTCTGAAATAAAGCAAAGAAAAATCCTGCACAATTGTAAACTGTGCACTGTCAATTGTGAATTGATTAAACTCGTCCTTTTGGTATTATCCCCAGCACTGGAATTCCCAGTTGTTTTTTTATATCATCTTCGGTCTTTATAGTGTTGTCCATATATTCAAGCATAAAGGAAAATCCCACAGAAACCAAAAGACCTACAAAAAATGCAATAGCCATATTCAGCATTTTCTTGGGCTTTACAGGCTTATCTGGAAACTGCGGCTTGTCCATTATATTTATGTCTCCACCTGTAGGAAATACTTTCTTCGATTCTGCTATAAAACAACTGCTCACTGCATTTACCATCTTTACAGCCTCAGATGGATCCTTGCTCTGCCCTGTTATCTGTAAAATCTGAGTTCCCTGCTGGGGCTCTATGGAAACCACTTTTTTAAGTTTTTTTGGAGTAAAAGCCCCATTCAATTTATTAGAGGCATTTTTCATAACAACATTGGAACCTGCAATCTGTGCATATGTCTTTATAAGATTCTGATACATCATCACATCATTGTACTGGGTATTGCTCTTCCCGTCTTCAGCAAGTTTTCCTATTATTATTGTGGTACTTGCTTCATAAGTCGGCTTTATCACAAAAAAACTCAGTAATCCAGATGCCAGAGTACATATTACAACCATAAGTGCTATAAGTTTTCTTCTCTTTTTCAATATATTATAAAAATCTCTCAGATCCAGCGTTGTTTCTTCTTCCACTTAGTTATTCCTCCTATATTTCAGTAATTGTTTTGCATCAAGGCTAACACTTTCAGGATATCCGCTATCTTCCAATCATATTGTAAAGTATGCTGGCAGAAGATGCATCCACATTTGAAAATACCGCAGCTTTAAGCTGTGTCTTCTCACTGGATGACAATTTACTGTACATTGACCTAACACTGCTTTCTGCCGAATAAGGATTATAGGAAGGATCTTTCATGCTGCCCACCACAGACATCATCTGGGATATAACCGCTTTTTGAGCTCCTGTATTTACAGCTCCAGAGGCTGCACTCAATCCGTTTATCACCCTGGCAAGTGCCTGCTGCCTTTCTCCTGAACTGGCTGATCCCAAAGATGTACCTGTACTGCTGCCAGAATTTCCAGTACCAGTACCCTCTCCACTTACAACATTAGTTTTCGTAGATAAATTGGAATTCTTTAGGCTGGAATATTTTTTTATGATGTCTTCTATGGACTGAAGTTTACCCTTCAGTATATCCTCAATGTTCAGTTTTCTCTTTTCAAGGGTAACTAAAAGCCTATTATCTTTCACACTCAAGGCAGTGATACCTACAGGAAATCCCTTTGTGCTCACCACTATGGAATTCTGCTCGACGGCTCCCTTGTTTTTCAACCTTGTAGACAGTTTCTTCAGAATATAGGATTTGGGCAGGGTGATTTTCCCGGCTTTAAAGTATTTTGGAGTATACCTGATTTCATCATTTTCCCTGGAAAGGGTGCCTTCCGATGTAACAAGGACGTCAAAACCCTTATAGGCTGAAGGTACATAAAATTTTATGTTGTCTCCGTCAAAATCCGCTTCCACCGCTTTCACAGTAATATCACTGCCCCTGTACTCTTTAAAATACAGAGATATAATCTGATTCACCTCATCTTTTGTAAGCTGTGCAGTTCCTCCCGTATCCTGGGCTTTTATTATCTTTTCAAAGAGCCCTACTGTAAATTTGTATTCAGGTACACTATAGGATGACTGCCAGAAAAGAAGTCTTCCAAAAACTGCTGCTATCAGAATTAAAACAATAACCACAGCTAAAAATATTGTTTTTTTACTTTTACTTGAATTTTTCATATATGCTCTCCCAAAATTTAAAATAAAGTTTTTATATAAAGTCACTCAAAAAATTATAAGTTATCCAGAAATATATTATTTATTATAACATATCCCAGAATAACTTATGTGTAAATTTAAAATTAACAATGGAACCAATATATCCCACTATACTCCAAATTTAGCTTCAAGAGCAAGGCCTTCTGAAATTGTAACTCCCGAATCAAATACAGCATTTTCCAGATCAGTCTTTTCTTTATCTGAAAGATTATCAAAAAGGGCTTTCACAGTTTTAGCATCCTGACTGTAATCATAATTTTGATCCGCCAGATATTTTTCCATTGAATCTATTACATCGGATATTATCTCTTTTTGATCAGCATTGAGTGTTGATGTACCTGAAATATCTATTGTTTTGAGTTTTGTCAGCACCGAACTGAAAAGATCATAGTCAGACTGAGAGCCGCCGCCTCCAGCTCCAGGATTTGTGGTATTCCCATCAAGCAAACTCTGAAGTGAGCTCACAATGCTTTCGGGCACTGCTGCAGTTCCCCCTACGGCAATAACTTTGACATCACCCGGCACATTTGATTTTAGAAAATCCTCTATTCCAATACTTACAGAATTATAGGTAAGAACAAGTGGAGAAGCCGTCTTTGCCGCCAAAGCTGAAGCCGAAAGTGCATCTGCAAATTCCTTTCCCGTAGGTCCGTCAGCCTGGACAACATATATATTGTCAAATTTGAGCTTGCTTTTGAAATAATCAAGTACATTCAAATTGGTATCAAACCTGTTCTGGCCGCTGATTCTTTCAGCAGATGGAAGCTGTGCAAGCACACTGTCACTTACAACAGCGCTGCCTCCAGTTACATAGGAATTTTCTATGGAAGCCCTGTTTTGAGCTATATACTTTTTTACTGAATCCGGCAGGGAGCCAGCTCCTGTAAGAAGTATGGGCATGTTTTCACTGGCAGCCACAGGTGCTATGGAAAGAGCATCTGCAAAGCCGTAAGCTGAAGTAACCACCACATTTGTGGAAGTTTTAAGTGCTTCTGCCACTTTTACAGAAGTCTCAAATCTGTCAGCCCCTCCAATTCTCTGGGTATCAAGTCCCATCTCTTTAAGTTCATTTTCTATATTCAGGGATATGGACGCCGTTCCGCCTATTTCCATTACATGCTCTGCCTTGAGCCTTATTATTTCATTTTTGGCATTTGCATCAAGAGCTCCGCTGGTGGTCAAGAGTATGGGAGCAGAATACTTTTTGGCAAGAGGTGCTGCACAGAGAGCATCGGGATAATTCTCTCCGCTGGCAAGTATTACATAACTTGAAGTGTCCCATCCGCTCTGAGATACCTTTGCGGATGTCTCATATCTGTTCTGACCGCCCAATCTCGGCACCGCTGCAGAGACACTTCGCGGCAGTACAATGCCTGCAGAGGAAGCCAGAAATATTCCAATAACCAATGCCGAAAATATTTTATTTTTTCTTATCATAAAAACACCACCTTTATTCAATTCACAATTCACAGTTCATAATGCACAATTTCTGTACTCTGCTTTTTGCTAACAAAACTCAGGGGATTGGCCTGAGTTCTGCACTATAGCGTTTAAGTTTTACTTCGTTTTTATTTTATTGTAACATTAACATAACTATTACCAGCTACATTAACTGTGTATGTTCCAGTAAGATCATAAGTTCCATCCGGTAACAATACTTTCTCTACCAAATCACTTGCAGCATCTTTTGGTGCTAAAGAAGAATCAAATAAAACTGTGCTTCCCTTTTTAATGTTATTTACTCTAGATCCTAAAACACTAAGCTCTAATGAATCAGGTGCATTGCCATTATTAACAAAATAGTATTCTATTTTGTTAATAAGATCCTCTCTGAACTCATCGTATGCATAAGAAGCAGAATTTTTAGTTTCTATTTCAGTTACTATGGCATCTGACTTAAGTTTACCTGTAGAATCAATATATCTCGATCCCAATTTAGCTAAGAAATTATTTAAATGTTCACCGCCTATAAGAATATTTTTACTATTAATTATATCCAATTTAGACTGTATTTTAGAAATATCATCCTCTATTTGCGTTTCGTTCCAAGTGCCATCTGCATTTTTATACCTTGTTTCAGCATCCGTAGATATTCCCTTAGGAGTATTTATACCAGCTTTCTTCAATTGTACAGTTATAACACTATCATTATAACCACTATCGCCATCTTTTAAAATTCTAAAATACTGGCTGTTGTTTATGCTGTCTACAATGTCTTTATAAGAATAATTACTTTGTATTGTGGATGCAAGGTTAGTTTCAGTGCTTCCACCGCCGCCACCGCCGTTAGATGCTTTGCCAAAGGCGTCTTTGATCTCGTCAGCCAGTGAATCGGATATGTTGCCTGTTCCGCCCAGTACTGTAAGAGTACTGTTCTTAGGTACATTTTCATCAAGAAAATCTTTTGTAGAAGAACTCAGTGTATATCCTGTTATTATAAGAGGATTCTTGTTCTTTGCTGCCAGTGCACTGCCTGTAAGGGCATCTGCAAATTCATTACCTATAGGTCCCTTGCCAAGAGCTGCATAGATATTGCCAAAATTAAAGCTTGATACAAACTCCTTAAGTACAGCTGTATTGGTTTCGTACCTGTCGGCTCCTCCAAGTCTCTTTGGTGAAGTAAACAGATTTTTAACGGAATCACTCACAGATCCAGTTCCACCAATTACATAAGTTTCAGTTATACTTGAATTTGCTTTCAGATAATTTGCTTCAGCATCAGGAAGGCTGTTTTGCTTCGTCAAAAGTATCGGCATACCATTTATAGCTGCAGAAGGGCCTGCCGACAGTGCATCCGCAAAACCTTCACCACTTGCTACAACTGCTTTTACCGGCTTTGTCTTAAGAGCCTCTGCTATTCTTACAGAAGTTTCATACCTATCTTGTCCACCTAATCTTTGAACATCCTGAACATCTGGGACCTGAGCTTTTATCTCATTTAGAACACTTTCAGGAACCACGCCTGTACCACCTACTACAATTACATGATTTACATTCAAATCTTTTAATTGATTCAATGCATTCTGATTCAAACTGTTTCCGGCAGTCAAAAGTATAGGTGCGTTCTTTTCCTTCGCAAGTGGTGCTGCACAAAGTGCATCTGCATAGCCTTCACCGTTTGCCACTATTGCATAATCTGAAGAAGTCCATCCATCCTGTGCAACCTTTGCAGCTGTCTCATATCTATCCTGACCTCCAAGTCTGTTTACCCTGCTGGATGAATCAGCTTTTACAGTTGATGGTAATGCTGTCCCTGCAATTAACAAGGTTGCCACACCACAAACCGATAAAACTTTCTTGCCATTTTTTTGCATATGTATTACCTCCATTCATATTTAATTAAGAACTTAAAATAAACAAACGTCTCATTTAATTTATACCCCTGTTGTTAACAAATTTGACACATCTATATTATACTATTAAAATAAATAATTTCCAATAGCTCATGACTCATTTGCTATAAGTCCTCTTATTATTTAGTATTCGTCTGTAATCCAAATTTTTTTAGACATTATCTGAAATTCACAAAAAAAATATGGAATTAACTTTTTCAACTAAAGCAATTCCATAGTCCTAACATATTTACAAATTATATTCTCTTTATATTTTTGCCGCCATTTATATTTACCAGTTTATAAATCACCGACCACCCATCCAGAGCTTGATCATATTCTGGATGAACATCTGTCGGAAATGCAAAGTTACACAATTTAGCTCTATAGGGGCTCACTGTGAAATCCTTCAAATTGAAGTCCTGTGATTTTACCGCCCGCTTGTTTTTATCAAGCACGGTCATAGGCATTTTATTGATGGTAATCGGCTTGTTTGTAGCATTTCTCATAACTGTCGTTATAAGTATGTTCCCATTTGTCTGAAGTCCTATACTGAAAGTAGATATACTGAATTCTCCCTCTTCCATTTCAGGAAGCTCATCCAGAAACTTATCGAAAACAAGCTTGTCCTTAACGGATATTCCTTCAGGCAGTCCTTCATATCTCGGTCTCACTTTTGAAGTTATGTTGAATTCACCATTCAATACAATCTTCCAGTCATCTGCAGGTATCTTATCCACTTTAAGATTTTTCTTTTCAAAATAAAGCTTTACAGGTCTGGCAGAATGAGGGGGCAGTTTTCCCAGTGACGAGAGGTTGAAGGTCTGGGATGCCAGAGTTTCTCCCTTAGAATTTACAATCAGAAAAGGTATTTTCTGCAGATTCAAATTAGTGGAAAGTCCGTTTCTCACATAGACCTTAACTTCGACCTTATCTCCCAGATCATAGGCATATACACCTGACACGTTGAGCTCCCCTTCCTTTATAGGCGGCAGCTCCCTTATCTCATCTATAAAAATTTCTTTTTGTACATCTGAAACTACATTTTCCTCTTCATCCAAAAGTGAAAGCACAGTAGAAACATATTCTTTTTTGTTATTTTTTTTGCCATCTTGTGTTTTCTTTACCATATTAAACCTCCAAAATTCTTTATAATAGCTCATTTATCCACAATACAACTATTGATTATCTTAACTTAATATATCATAAGGATTTTATAAAATCAAATATATATAAGTGCAGAGTTACTAGTATATAGCCAAAAGTTTCAAGTTTACTTTTTATTAACTTTTTCCCGGGTAAAATTTCAGATTATAAGCCAAAAATATAGTTATTCATTTCTATTGATGGTATAATAATCTAAAAAATATATAATAGGAGGGTAAGGGGTTTGCAGAAGTATTTTAAAAGATATTTTGGATTAGCACTGGTTTTCTTATTCACTTTCAGCAGTACATTCATATGGAATTCACCAAAAGTTGGTGCATCAGCCGGAAAATACACAGTTTCAGATTCGGACATAACTGCAGACAATATATATTCATTTCAAAATGGCCTGGTCAAATTTCAGAGCGGCAGTTTATACGGGTTAATGGATAAAAATGGCACAGTAAAAACAAAACCTGAATTTACTTCCATCGGCTCTTTCAAAAACGGCTGCGCAAAAGTTTCCAAAGGTACAAAGTTCGGCTTTGTAGATGAAAATGGGACAGTTATAGTACAACCTCAGTATGAAGATGCAGGAGATTTTTCTGAAGACGGTCTGGCGGCAGTGAGCGCAAATTCAAAGTGGGGATTTATAAACACCAGAGGCAGTGTCGTCACAGAGCCCCAATTTGATGTAATATATGGTTTTCAGCAGGGTTTCGCAAAAGTGAGAAAAGATGGAAAATATGGATTTGTAGATGCTCATGGAAATATATTCCTGGATTGCAAGTACGACAATGCCTATGATTTTCAGGAGGGCTATGCTGCTGTAAAGTTGAATAACTCCTGGAGTCTGGTAGACACCCAGGGTAATTTCAAAGCTTTCAACTTCGACGAGATAAAATCACCTATACTGGGACTCGTACCTGTAAAATCCGGGGGCAAATGGGGTCTCTCCGATATGAACAGCAAAATAGTACTGGAACCCAAATACAAGGACATATTCTATCTGAATAATAATCTGATAAAAGTGTCCAGCGGTGATAAATACGGACTCATCGATAAAAACGGCCGCCTGATCCTCGATACGGGCTACGACAGCATCACATCTATAGGCAGCGGTTTCTCTCAAATAGTCAGATCTGGAAAATGCGGCATTGTAGATGCCTCCGGAAAAATAGTCCTTCAGCCGCAGCTGGACTGGATAGACAATTATAAGGAAGGAAAAGCCATTATAACATCCAATGGAAGATACGGATTTGTAAATTCATCGGGAGAAATAAAATACCTGTCCCAGTTTGACAAAATATATGCTTTCAGTGAAGGACTTGCCAGAGTTCAAAAGGGGGAAAAATGGGGTTTTATAAACAGCAATGGAGATATCGTGATAGATACCATATTTGACAATGCCCTGGATTTTAATGAAGGCTATGCAGCGGTGAAAAAAAATACAGGCTCTTCAAATATTGAGGATTCAGGGGACACAGATTTCAGTAAGAAATATATAAAATGGGGCTATATTGACAGACTGGGATCTACTTTTATATCCTATGATTTTGACAATGCTTCATCCTTTAATGACGGCACTGCCGCAGTTTTAAAGGACAATAAATGCAGCATCATAAAGAATTCAGATGTAAAATTAATGACAGCTCTTACTACAAAAGATCCACTTAAAACCTGGAGAATAAAATTCAGCAAGCCAATTGACGACAAGACAGTCAAAAATGAAGATGACGATACCGTGATAAATGACATAGACATGACAATGACAGACAATATCAAGGTGACAGACAGCAGCGGGAAATACGTAAATGCTTCATTCAAACTGGAGGATCCAAAAACCATAGCAGTAAACCCACCCTATGATGGATATGAGACCTCCCATAATTATACCATCACCATATTGAACAACAATAAATACACTATAAGAGATAAAGACGGAAACACCTTAAAACCTTCTATTATAAAAATACCTTTTTCAGTTAAAAATTAAAAGTGCATAGTTAATAATCAGGGTTGATTTTCGGCATTTGTCGGAAATCCTCCTCGCTTTTAACTATACACCATCCATTTTTTAACCGCTGAATCATTTCACGGTTATATTTGCTATGTTTTTATTATCCCTTACTGCCATTACACTGACCTGCATATTTTTATACTTCTTTTTTAAATCATTGGCATATTTTTGTGCCAGATCCTTAGCCTCTTTATCACTCACACCACTTTTAATTACCATAGTCGCTATAGCCCTGTTGCTCTGCACATATACTTTTCCATTCAGTATAGGCTTTTCTTTCTTAAGCTGCGCAGTTTTGTCTGCATCCTCAGTAATTTTAGGTCCTTTTGTATTTTTAGAAGTCTGTGTAGTTTTTTTGGTATTGTCACTTTGCTGTCCAGAGTTATTTCCAAAAGAACAAGCTGCAAAAGATACAATCAGCATCATAATAACTGCAGTAATTCCCAGTGATTTAATCTTTCCTCTCATCAAATTATCTCTCCTATACAACTATAATTGATTTACAGATTATATTCTATCATACCTGCTGCAATTTAACAGCTGTCCTTTAAGTTATTCATAAAAAATTTACTTGGAAAGATTGTATTGGAACTGCTCTGAAGCTATCATGTAATTGTCCTGGGCACTCTTTAAACTTATCTTTTCACTTTGAAGTGCAAGAGCGGCAGAATCAAGATCCACTTCAGTGAGTACCCCTGCTTTAACCTTGGTCAAAGTGTTGTCATAATTCATCTGTGCATTTTCAACCTTTATATTTTCCGTATTCACCAGATCCTCACTGTTTTTCAAAGAATAATAACTGTTCCACAAATTGACTTTAAGATTGAGCTGTGTACTGTAAAGACTGTTCTGGAGGTTCTGTATGCTGAGTCCGGTATTCACTTCTCCTGTGGCGTCATTGTAGGAATACTGCTTGTATATATCTTCCTGAATTTTAAGTATGGCAATATTATTAGTTATCTTTGCCATATCATAGGAATTGTTCACTGCATTGTCAATTTTTGACTGGATACTGCTGTCATCAAATTTTACAAACTGCTTTGATGCAGGCAGAACTAGATTTACATCAGTATTCAAATCCATATTTATGATCTGTTTTATATTGAGTTCAGACTGCTGAAGCTGGGATTTGGGAGTATTGAGAGAGGCCTCCAACTGGCTCTTTTGAACCTGAAGAGACTGAAGGGCATCATTTGTGAGCTGGCCCTGCTGTATCTTAGCCTCTGTCTGTGCAATCTTCTTATCCACATTTGCTATCTGGGCATTTATAGTAGTTATCTGATCCCGGGCATTTATGGCATTTAGATATTGCTGCTCTGCGGAAAACTTCAAATTCTGCAGTGTATCGTCCCTGTCATGCTTGGCATCTTTGATATTCTGTTCATCCTGCTTCGGTACTACATCTATTGCAATTTTTACAGCTGCATACTGACCTGCCGGATAATTGACAGGACTTTTATCAGCATTGAGCATTGCATTTTGATGGTCCCGGTCAAATTGTCTCTGATAGAGAAGTATTTTCTGATCGTACATGTTAATTTCCATATTATTCTTTTCTATGCTGCTTAATACCTGATCTAGGGTAAGGGTTGTACTTGCCGTATCTGAAGTGCTGACTGCAGCCGTGGTATCAGCAGGAACTGCAGCACTGCTAGTTTCTGCAAAACAAGTGCTTCCCACACTGAATAACATAGCAAGTCCAACTATGACGCTTAACTTTTTTTTCAACTTTTTTTCCCCCCTGCATAATTTAATTTATATCAATTGCTGAGCTTTGACGTGTCATCTCCAACACCGCAGGCCAGATTCAATTTAAGCTGTGCCATCCATATATCCCTTTGAAAGGATTTCAAATCATTCTGCGCTGCCTTTAAATCGCTTGCCTGAACATCAAAATCCACTTTGCTCATCACACCTGCATTATATTTGACTCTGGCAACATTATAATTTCTCTGCGCCAGATTAAAAGCATCTTTTTTGGAATCAAGCATCTTGGACTTGTTTTGTAAATCACTATACAGACTGTTTATTTCAACAGGTATATTTATTTCAGCAATGTCAAGTGCATCCTGTGCCTGATTTACACCATACTGCCCAATCTGGTTCATAGTGTCATACTTAGAGGGAAACACTCCCTTTATAATATTGTATTCAAATTTTTTCAGATTTACATTTTCCTGTGCATTTAAAATTTCCGCCCTGTTTTTCAGCGCATCACTTACATAGTCATCATAATTTCTTATGTAAGGCGACTCTGTGATCTTATCCCTGAGAAGCACATCGTACTTCGTATATATGTCCCTGTCCAAAATCTGATTTATTTTCATAACTGCAAGATCATATTGTCTCTGGGCCTTATTCAGATTTAAATTTTCACTGTAGTAATCTGCCTCTGCCTGTTTTACATCTGCCGGGGAAGCCGTTCCCAGCTTTAGTTTCAATTGTGAAATATTATATTGATCTTTGGCACTTTGAAATTTTTGCTTTTCGAGGTCAAGTGCATCCTTAAAATCCATAAGGGCCGTGTATTGGGTGTAAGCGGACAATTTCACCTGATTTTCAGCAACTTTGCCCATATTAGAATATTTATAAATAGAAAATTTAGCTTCTGCCGGAGGATTTGCTATGCCCTGCAGAAGTGTAAGCCTGGTATATCTATCCAAATTGTCTCCGCCCTCATCCAGCTGATCTCCATAGTTAGCAGCATTTTTAACTGCCTGATTGTACGAATTTTGAGCCTGCTGTGTTGAAATATCAGCACTTTTCACTTCATAAGACTCTTTTACCGCAGCATCAATGGCAGCATCAATATCCAGGGTATTTCCCTGGGCAAAAACTGAGGTGCCTGTACAAAATATAATTATAACCGCTGCAGCAAATATTTTTATTTTGTTCATATTTTCCCCCTTTCACACACTACAGTAATTTCTCATTCTTGCGGTATTCCAAGCAACTATCCGTATTACCAATATCTTACCAGTGAACTAATTTTACCATAATTACATATACATTTCCATAGATACAGCTATAATTTTACATGATATCAAGTGTAAATTTCATGTTTTCCCTATATAGTTTTTCCCATATTTGTGCTAAACTTTAGGTATATACTTTTAAGGGAGGGAAAATACATATAATGAAAAAAATAGTAGGATTAGCTGTAAGTCTAACCATGTTATTCTGTACCGCAGCTCCAGCCTACGCCAAGACTACGTACAATGTAACAAGACTTGCAGGTACTGACAGATACGCAACATCTATAAAAATTGCATCTAGTTTTAAAACCGGAAATCTTCAAAACATAATACTTGCAAGCGGGAAAGATTTCCCGGATGCTCTAAGCGGCAGCGTTTTATCAAAAAAATACAACGCTCCCATACTCTTACTGAACGACAGCATAGATAACAATTCAGATGTCTTCGAATATATAAAGGATCATTTGAATTCTTCCGGAAACATCTATGTTCTCGGGGGCGATTCATCCATAAGCGAGGACATTTTAGATCATATTAAGGAAATGGGTTATGAAAATGCCAATTTTACAAGACTGGGCGGATCCAACAGATTTGACACCAACAAATATATAATCAATTCACTGAAAGTTTCAACCGGAACTCCAATAGTTCTGGCAAATGGATGGGGTTTTCCTGATGCCTTGAGCATATCCAGCATAGCTGCTTCAAAGGGATATCCTATATTCATGGTAAATACAGACAGCCTGCCTTCAGAGACCAGGGATCTGATTTCATCTATAGAACCATCCAGAGTGTACGTGATTGGCGGACAAGCTTCTGTATCTGAAACCGTCGTAGATGAGTTAAAATCCCAGCTGCCGTATCTAAATGATGACAATATAGAAAGACTAGGCGGAGCTACAAGATATGATACATCCATGAGCATATGCAAAAACTTCAGCTTCGACTCAAATACAGCAATACTTGCAAATGGAAAAAACTTTCCCGATGCACTTTCCGGGAGCGCACTGGCCGCCAAATTGAATGCACCTATAATTTTAACCGATGGAAGCGATATATCAAACCAAAAAAGTTTTATAGATGAGAAAAATTACAGGAACATATACCTTCTCGGAGGATTGGGTTCTGTAGATTTACCTGTGGAATACCTTTTAAAATCTCCATCGGCAGTGCCGCAGTCTGAAAAAGATTATGTAAATAATTTAAAAGATTATTGTGAATCCTATGAAAATGAGACTTACAATACTGCAGACGAACTAAATCAAACCTATACCAATGCCACAAATACAATGTCAGAGCTAGATTCCGCCAGCAGTGCCGAGGAGATGCAGCAGTATCTTGATCAGATGATCCAGGTGCTTACCACCGGAAGTTCGTATCTTACAACTTATAAAAATAACCTGACAACATTTAGAGATGATGTATCCAAGTTATCCGTTCCGGAAGGCCTGGAACCCCTAAACAAACAGTATATAGACAGCATAAATAAACAGATAAATGCTGTAAATCAATCCATAGGCTATACAAACAGCTGCATAGAAATACTGGATTCCATTAAAGATGGAATAGCTGAAAAGGATCAAAACAAAATAGAGACGGGATCGCAGAAATTACAGAACTTAAGCAATGAAATGAACGATATTGCAGATGTTCAAAACAGCAACAGCGGAATATACGATCTATATGTAAGACTCACAGATGCCCTGAACAACTTGAATAAGGAGTAACCTTTAACAGAAAGTTCAGAGTACAAAAAACAAATATCAGATCTAGCTGGTTTTCGGCATATGCCGAAAACCTTTATCATTTCATATTTAAACTTTGAACTTTTTGAATTTATTCCATTCCGGTTCTTATGTTGTCAATGCAGGCTTTTATTATGCCCTTCTGCTCCATGGCAGCTGCAGTTTTCTCATAATCATAGGTAAACTCCACCAGTTCTGCATATACACCACCGTCTTTTACATCCATGAGCACATAAGTGCCATTGGGCCTGCCTATCTTGGGCTTTCCGATACTGCCGTCATTTATAAGTATTTTAGAACCGTATCTGCTTTCACAGGGTATATGTGTGTGTGCACACACAAGCACATCTCCTGCAAAAGTCTCCATGACTTCCGATGCTTCTCTTGAATTTTCCAGAAGATATTCATTTATGGATCTGGTGCTTCCATGTACAAAACAGATTTTTTTATCCAAAAACTGAAGATCTATTTCCCCCGGAAGTGATTTCAAATAGGCCCTGTTTTCCTCCTTAAGTTCACCAGCTGTCCAGGGCATGCAGAATTCATTGATCCTGTTGTTTCTTATGTAGTTGAACTTTTTTTCCAGCACCGCTGCATCGTAGTTGCCCAGTATGTTTAATATACGCTTTTCTCTTATAAATTCCACAACTTCATTGGGATAAGGACCATAGCCCACCAAATCTCCAAGGCATATTACAGTATCCGCCTTCCTTTTTTCTATATTGGAAAAAGCCTCCCTGAGTGCCTCCAGATTTCCGTGTATATCAGAAATAATTGCTATTTTCATATTGTTTCACTCCTTGTCATAATTTATTTTAACACAGTTTCTAATATCAATTTGTATTTCTAAAAAATATGTACTAAAATTATCGTTAGAATAGTATGAGGAGGAATATTATGTCAGGAAACACTGCTTTAACTCCGCAGGAAGTCGCAGATATGTTGAAAATAGCCAAGAACACAGTATACGAATTGATAAAAAGAGGGGAGTTAAAAGGTTATAAAGTAGGTAAAAAAATCAGAGTGGATACGAGAGATGTGGAGGAATATAAAAACAGGAAAAAGAATACTGGCAGGCGGCAAACAAATACGCGCAAAAAGGACAATTCTTCACTTTTAGATATTCTTTACCCGGGAAATACCAGAGAGGATGATTTTGTAATCTGCGGTCAGGATATGCTTTTGGATATACTGTCCCGTTATATAGAGATGTACTATCCTGAAACCAGGACATTTCGTTCATATGTTGGAAGTTACAAGGGATTACTGGGGCTTTACATGGGAAAAGTACAGGTAGCTACCGCCCATTTATGGGATGGAGATTCCGGGAAATACAATATACCTTTTGTAAGGAGGCTGATTCCCGGTATTCCCACCGTTATAATCCACCTGGCCTGCCGCATGGAAGGTTTTTATGTTGCGAAGGGCAATCCTAAAAATATTCACAGTTGGGAAGATTTTAAAAGACCGGATATCAATTTAATAAACAGGGAAAAGGGATGCGGCGTCAGAATACTCCTGGATGAGCACCTAAGGCTGCTCAATATAAAGGGCAAAAACATATCAGGCTACAACAGGGAATGTCTTTCCCACCTTGCCGTAGCCAGCACCGTGGCCAGGGGAGAAGCAGATGTCGGCATTGGAAATGAAAAAACCAGCCTTCAAATTCAAAACATAGATTTTATACCACTTCAAAAAGAGAGATATGAACTTGTCATAAAAAAAGATGACATGGATAATCCTCCTTTTAACTCAATAACCAAAATACTCAAGTCGGATAAATTCAAGCAGGAGCTTGCAGGTATAGGAGGCTATGATCTTTCAGAAACGGGCAATATCACAGCAGAACTTTAGGCAATGCACAATTGACAATTCACAGTTTACAATTTATTTACAATTTATTTACAACCCCCGGCAACAGCTTGAGCTGCAGGAGCAGCCTGGCCGGGGATAACCTGACCGGGGGGATAGCCACCCAGCCACCCTTGATCTTAGCCAAGGGTGCTTAAGATATCTTCTAATGCTGCAGCTGCAAGCCCAATGGAATTATCCGATATACCATAATATATATACAATTTTTCATGTTTTTTTACTGCACCACAGGGAAAAATCACATTTGAAAAAAACCCACCTGTTTCATAATCCATCCTGGGATCAAGAAGCGGTTCCTCACTGCGGGCAATAATTTTTGAAGGGCAGTGGATATCGAGCAGAAGAGCTCCCATGCTGTAATGTCCCTGATCATCCACCCCGTGATACAATTCCAGCCAGCCCCCATCTGTTTTGACAGGAGGTATCCCGGCACCTATTTTTTCAGAATCCCAGTGACCCTTTCTAGTACATGCCAATACTCTGTGATTCCCCCAATGGAGAAGATCATAGGATTCAGATATCCAGATGACAGGATCACCTGTACTTTTTGATACGGGCCTGTTCAGTGCAAAGTACCTGCCATTTATTTTTTCAGGAAAAATCACTACATCCTTGTTTTCCGTTTCAAAAATGTTCCCGAGCTTCTTATAATTCTTAAAATCAGAAGTTACGGCCAGACCAGTTACAATTCCATATTGTGATACTGAACTGTAGGTTATAAAATAGCTGCCGTCTATCTCAGTTATTCTCGGATCCTCGATACCAAAGCTTTCATATTTGTTTTCCGGAAATATGAAAGGTTTGTCCTCTATTTTAAAATTCACTCCATCCGTACTTCTGGCGAGCCTTACATGGGACATGGAAGTGAGATACATAAAATCACAGCAACTGCCTTTCCCTTTAATTACCCTGGAATCACTGAAGTCATATCTGCCATCTTCCCTATCCAGATCTACAGTTTTCAGAGCAGCACTCTGCCCGTCTATAAACGGAATTTTTATATGCCCATCATTATTGTCCTTAAATCTCTCCGCAACCCTCATGGCAAGTACTATTTCACCTTTATAGAGGGCCGCACCAGGATTGAACACACCTATGACTTCAAAATCCCTGCTGGAGGGAACAACATCTTTACAGGTTACGATGGGATTAAATTTACACCTTTTTATATTCATCATGACACTTCTCCTTTTTTACGCATATATTCATAAAAAGGATTATCTATCTCGAGAGTCTGGGCTTCAATATCGCTTATTCCGGCATACAACACCGCTTTTTTATCTTTAAATTCAAGCCCCCCGCTAAATACAACATCGTACAAACTTCCGTCCTTACTTGGTCCAGGCAAAAAATCCTCCCTGGTTGCAATTATTTTTACATCCTTGTATCTCATAGAATTCATATCCAATACAAAAGTCATGGAATAATAATGCTTCATCCCGTCCTCATCCATTTTAGCTATATGTCCCAGTAATCCAATGTTATTTTCATCAATAGGATATATACTGTTTATTCCGCCCCACTCATCATCATGTAAGAAGTCATTCAAAATTGGAGCATCCTCAATAACTCCCATACTCAGATCATTCAATCTCCTGATTTTTGTAAAACCTATTTTTCCCTTTCCTCCCTTGGCTCCCTGTGGACGTGTCAAAACTCCTATACTTCCATCCTTGAGCTCAGCTATACGCAAATCCTTCATACCGTCAGGGCCTACAAAAAAAAGCTTCAGATGAAAAATATCCTTTCCCTTATACATTATGGTTCTCCATATAAGATTATAAGGGTTATTTATACTGTTAAACACTTCTACGCCGCCTATCACCAGCTCATCGCCTATCTTGGTGAAAAAAGGATCTTCCAATTCCATAATAGGTGATTCAACTACATGACACCAGGCGTCCTTATATTTTTCAAAAAACAATACCATGGAATCTCTTCCCATTTTGGACTCAACTCTTCCAGCTATTACAATCCTTCCATTATTTAAAAAAGGAGCTGTTATATTATACACATCTTTGTTAAATATTCCTATGAATTTCACTCTTTTTGCCGCTTTTTTTGTCTTTATAGTCTTATGTTCCTTTAATAGCTCATCACAATTAATAATCATATATTTTACACCTTCTCCATCCAACCGGCATATAAAATGGCAACACCCGTCTTAATAATTATTATTACTTTCTCCTATATTCTACTACTATATCATTCTATATTCACGTTTTTTACATAAGGTATTTTTAAAAGACTTACCATAATTTTTTTTGTTTCATTTTGATTCTTGGTATAAATTCTGAAGGTAAGCCTTACCTCCAAATTCTTGTCAGTTTTGTTGTAATGCCTATTCACTTGAATGCCGGATATTTTTATTTTTGAATTTTTCAAAGCATCCAGTGCAGGATTGATCCCATCCGGTGAAAGATCTGCCCTGCCCATAGAATAAGAGACAGTCTTCTTAAATTTATTGAATATTTCAAGTGCCACGAGAATGAGCAAAGTAGCACTTATACCGGGAATATACATACCTGCACCAATTGCTATGCCAATTCCAGCTGTAGCCCACAATCCAGCCGCAGTAGTCAGCCCTCTTACAAATTGATGCTCCACTATTATAGTACCAGCCCCGAGAAATCCAATCCCGCTCACTACCTGGGCAGCTATTCTGCTCGGATCCACCGATATGGCATTCGTATACAGCAGATCCGTAAAACCATACTTGGACACTAACATGATAAGGGCACTGCCCACTGCTACAACAAAATGCGTCCTGAGTCCTGCTTCCTTGAAGTGACTTCTTCTTTCAAAACCTATTAAACCTCCCAGCACTCCCGAAAGAACCAACCTAATTATCATTTCCCACTGACTCATAAAATTTCCTCCTGTACTCACACAAAAAATCCGAAAAACAGATTTCCAATTAATTATTATACTTTTATAGTATTTAATTATAACATAAAATGGCACTGTGAAATAATCACAGTGCCAAAGCAATTAGTTTAGTTAATGTCAATTCTCTTTCCTCTGTTCTTGTGCTTTTCGGACTTTGGAAGATCTACTTTCAAAACTCCATCTTTAAAAGAAGCGCTGATTTTCTTGTCATCTACATTGTCAATATAAAAACTTCTTTTGAATTCTCCATAACTTCTTTCACGCCTTACAAAATCCTCTCTCTTATCCTCCCTGGAATCTTCTCTCTTTGCAGATATAGTCAGATAATTATTTTCAAAACCCAAATCTATAGAATCTTTATTCATTCCCGGAAGATCTGCTTCAACTACATAGGAGTCATCATTTTCTTTAAGATCAACCTTAAAATCCCTACCAAAACCATTCAATCCAGCAGGTAAAAAATCATGGTTGAAAAAGGATCTCATGAATTTTTCAAATTCATCACCCCTGCTTAAAGAATTATCTCTTCTAAATGGAATCATATCAAACATAATACACAACCTCCTAAATTATCATAAATTGCTGTTTTCAATTATCTCATTGTCTGTCAATCCTTATTACAGTTACTATAATACAATAAAGGTCAAAGAAAGTCAAAGTCTAAAAAATACAGCTTTGACTTGCAACCAGCAGTCATCAATAGTAACAGCTATATATTTTAGTATAAACATTATATTAAAATATAAACTGTATATATGATGTTTTTTATGATAGTCACTAGAAAAATTGAAAAAAATTTTTAAATTTTATACAAATAACAGCCCTTGAATGTATTATGCTCTGCTCAAAGGAAAAGTCATACAGTGTATTCCTCCGCCGTGCTTAAACATTTCGCTTATATGAGTCTCTATTACTTCAATTCCATAGGATCTCAGAGCACTGTTGACTTCTCTATTATCCCTGAAGGACACTACTTTTTCATTTCCCAGTGCCTGAAGGTTGCAGTGGCATTTCAGCAAATTTTCTCTATCCACTTCTATGAATTTGAAATTTCTGTCCTTCAATATGTTCAGAAATTCATCTGGAAGGACTTCACTGCATATTACAGCAAGCTTTTCCGCCACTATGTTAAAGCACATATCCAGATGAAGACATTTTTCAGGAGATTTAACGGATATTATTTCATAACCATATCTACTTCCTATCTGCTTCCTTATTTCATCAATTCCTGTCTCATCAGTACGCTCCAATATGCCTATGGCCATGGTCTTATCGTCCAGCATCCAGAAGTCGCCGCCCTCAAAATGTCCTCTGCTGCACCTTGCAATACATGGAATTTCAAGTTCCTTCATTTTCTTTTCGTAGGCTTCTGTCTCGCCCTCCCTGAGATGTATTCTAAAATTCCCCAGTATATAACCTTCTTTTACGCAGGCGCCAAAATCCCTGGCAAATACCTGATCATGCAAATTGCGATTCGGTGTCATTAAAACCACTTCGACTCCATTTGACCTATACGCCTCAACCAGTTCATCATGTTCCTTCATGCAAAGCTCACTGTTTATTTTAGCCTTATTGCCATTTCTACCTGCATTTTCCTTTAAATATGCATAGGTAGGAGGGCACATAAGTACTTTTTTCAAAGATGCAGTCGAGTTTCTTACAAAACATCTGTCCACTTTTGTATTCACCTTTGTTTCCTCCTTATGATCATAGAGTTTTCTATATTTTATATTACCCCGTTATGTTATATATTATCAAATGATTCCTATGTCAAAGTGCAGCCTTGGCCCAAAGTACATTAAAAATAATTTTTCAGCCTTTCATTTTCTTTCCTATATTCACTCCTAAGATTTTTCACTGCAGAATCATACTCTCCCCGTGTACAAGCACCTTCTTTAAGATCCCTATTCAGCTGATTAATCCTCCTCAATATTCCTCTCATTGCTTTGCTTTTTAAATTCAAACACCTCCCTTTCTCTAGCAAGTTTTGCTTGAAATTCCATATCCCTTCTTTTTTCATCTTCATATAAATCAATTGCACTTTTCTTACTAAAAACCCTGCCATTTTTTAAATATGATATAAGTTTTTTAAGAATTTCTTCATTCTGATATTCTTCTGTCACTTCACATTCATTTTCCAAAAAAAATGAATTATTTTTGTATCTGTTCTCCAGTTCATTTATTTTTTCTGAAAATTTTCCGGTTAGATCATTCTTTCCGCTTTCAATTTCTCTGGAACGTTCGCCGCTTGATTCTTTCCACTTCATGTCTTTTTCTCTTTTTACACCATCAATACGCTTATTTTTCTCCTCAATTAAACTGTTAATTTCTCTGGTGTTACTATCAATTTTTTGCACCATTCCAACAACATCAGACTCTTTATCTATTTTTTTATAATAATATCTTTTCTATCACATAATGCTTTATAGGAATCACTGCAGCGTTTTACTCTGGCTTCTACGCTTTTTAAACGAACTCTATATTTCCACGGAAACACAATATTCCAAGGACAAAAGCCGCAGTGCCAATCCAATGAGACAATCCCAAAACTATATTGACAAGAAACCCTCCAATAAAAGATATAATTACTATAGAACTCACCCATTTATAGAATTCATCAGATAAAATCACAGAACGTGAACTACCACCACTTATAGAAGTGGATGGCTTCTTAGTCAAT
>NZ_JBHMIY010000010.1:0-126687 GCF_042436595.1 Clostridium sp. MT-14 | reverse complement strand
GAAGCAGGATATAAATAAGAGGGATAAAACAACCCTCTTATTTATTTTCGAAGGTTCCGTATGCAGTTGGTTTGTAGTTTTGAACCATAATTTTTCCTCTGCTTATAACGGTGTGAATATTTAATTTATCATCTAATAAAACCAAGTCTGCATCATAGCCCTCTGCTATTTTACCTTTGCAGGGAAATTTAAGAAATCTGGCAGGTGAAAGAGTAAGAGGGATAAGGGCCAACTCCATGGAGAGACCTCTTTCAATGGATTCCCTTATGGAGTCAATGTCAGTAGAAGGCATGCCTATGGTTAATTTGGTCAGTTTTCCACTGCTGTCAAAAAAAGGCATACTTCCTCCTGCGTCAGAGCTCATGGTCACATGGTATGGAGAAATATTTTCCTTTAATATCGTTTGATACAGTTGAGATGAACTGATGGCATCATCATTTTCATTTTTAATCCCTGTTGTTATGTCAGTGAAGCCGCCCATTTTTAAATATTCCATGCACTGTCTGGATAATAGACTGTTTCTATTGAGATGTGTAGGGAGCAGATTTTCAAAAGGTATATCTGAATTTTCTATTACATCAAATATAGGAGTCAACCCTCTTTTGCCATCTCCAAGATGCATATGAAGAACTCCGCATTTACCTGAAATAAGTCCGCCTACCCGGGTTTCACAGGCCAAATGTATCAGATCTTCATCGGAAGGATGACTTCCCCTATGATCGGAAACAGCTATTTCGCCAGCCCCTATTATTTTATCCACAGTGATAATATCGCCTCGGACACTGTCTGTAAGGGTCCTAGTTGGTACATCGTAACATCCTGTCCAGCAGTATGTGCTTATTCCCTCGGACTGAAGGGCTTGTGCCTTTGCCAGCAGACCTTCCATATTTCTTGTAATTCCATCTGTACCTAAAAGACCCACGCAGGTTGTAACACCATTTAATGTGAATTTTGTAAGTCCTAATTCCGGGGTTCTGTTGTAAAAGCCCCCTTCTCCTCCACCGCCGTTTATATGTATATGAAGATCGATTAGTCCTGGAATAGCTTTTAATCCAGTTCCGTCTAGTATTTCTACCTGGGGGAAATTTTTATCCGGAATGTTTATTCTTTGAGAGATATATGCTATTTTATCAAAGCATATGAATATATTTTTTTTACCTATAGATCTGGGATCAAATATTTCTACGTTTTTTATTAAAAGCATAATTTACACATCCTTCAATGTATTTGATATTATAATTTGCTTTTCTACTATAATTTAAACGCAGAAATGAAGATCATTTATAAGTTATTTATACTTAAAGTGTTTTTGGGATCTGCTGGATAAAAATATAATAAAAAGTCCTGTTATAAAGAATATAGATAATATTAAATTTACTGTAGAAAAGCTTAAGCTGCTGTAATGTATTCCTTCTCTTATTATAGAAGCTGGCAGAATCTGAAATCTGTCTGTACCGATTATTAAAATCGTTATTAAAACACATGATATCAGATTAAATATGCTGAATTTAAAGCCAATTTTATATAATGGATGTTTTTTTGCTGACTTAATGAAATATACAATAAAACATAATGCCATTGTAATTGGAATTATTATACCCGTATTGATCCTCATCTCCAGCCATTCATTTTGGAAAGCTATAATGGAGAGCAGCAGCCCCCATATAAACCCGTTGTATATTAAGCTGAAAAATTTCATTTTTAACCTCCTGAAATGTATGAAATAAATAGAGTACGATGTATAAACATCGTACCCCAAAAAACTATTTATTCTGCTAATCTGAATATAACGGTAACATCTGTGCCGTCCTTTGGAAGGACATCCTTTTTACCGTGGAATTTAACTGTATCGGATTCTCCAAATGCATAAGCAGAATTACTGGTAATACCTACTGGACAACTATCTAAGCATAATATGCAGCCCGTATTCATCTTTTTAGCATGGGCCAGGTTACCGCCGAATCTTATGTCCATTGGTCTGGGATCACTTGAATATATAATATCTGAGAAAGGTATTTCCTTTCCAAGGCCATTCCAAGTAATGTATACGTTTAATTTTGATCCCTCTACCTTTTTGCCCTTGCCTTTATCACCTGCCTCTAGATTATTTCCAGGTTTTGCACCAATGGAGATCAGAGCATTATAAAAATCCTCTGGTTTTACAAAACCTCTCAATACAGATTTTTCGCCATTCTTACCATCCTTAAAAACTACACCATGTCTGGTATTTTCAGTAAAATATTTTCCATTTACCTGTGCCGATATTTTGACCTCTTTTTTATTTTTATCCACAGTAAGAGTTTTTTGTTCCTTATTTTCAGTAGATTGTTTTTGTGTATTGGAGGATTGTTCACCTGAGGAACATCCAACAGCTAGTACACCAATAAATAATATAGAAAATATGATGGATAAAATTCTTTTCATAACATAAAACCTCCCTTAACAAATTATTTTATCCTTAGATTTAATTCATGATAATTATACATGACAGTATATTTTATAACAAATATCTATATGTTATGATTTGAGTTTTGTCTATAATAAAATTTTATAGTATACTTAAATGTAAAATATAAATCAAAATTTAAATATATTGATTTAGCCCTCTTATAGAGATTTCACCGGATACAAGTTTTTCCAGAGAGCCATCCTTGTATTGAACCACCAATCTCCCATCTCCATCCAGATCAAGTGCCTTTGCACATTTTTCATTGTTATTTCTAACTACCTTTATATTCTTACCGATAACAGCAGAATTATTTTTACATATTTTTATGGAAAGTTCGATTTGTTTCTTTTCCTGAAATTCAGCATATAAAAATTCAAATTTATTTAAAAGCATGCCTACTAGTGATTTCCTATTTATACTGGTATTTGTCTCTATTTTAAGGGAAGTGGCCCTATCCAGCAGATCTTCTGAAAAATCATCTTTATCCAGGTTGGCGTTTATACCTATGCCTACAATTATGTAGTTTACTCTATTTAATTCACCGCTCATTTCTGTCAAAATTCCACAGACTTTTTTGCCTCTAATTATTATATCATTAGGCCATTTTACTTTAGCATTTATATTAAATTCCCTTAAACTCTCTATCATGGCAGCAGCAGCTATTTGAGTTATCTTGGGAGCCTCCATAGGATTTATATTTGGCTTCAGTATTATAGACAGACTTATTCCCTTATATTTTGGGGAGCACCAGGAACGACCCAATCTGCCTTTGCCGCCTACCTGTTCTTCGGATATTACCACAGTTCCATGATCTTCGCCCTTTTCAGATAATTCCTTTGCTTTGTTGTTTGTTGAATTTATACTTTCAAAGTGCAGGATTTTTTTACCCATATGGTTTGTTTTTAAATATGGATTGACTTCTTCAAAAGTCAGTATATCCGGGGAACTTATTAATCTATAGCCTTTTTTTGAGGAAGAATCTATTATATATCCATCCTCCTTTAAAGATTTTATGTATTTCCATATAGATGTGCGGCTCACTCCTAGCTTTTCACTTATCAACTGCCCAGATAAGAATGTTGTGCTGCTTTTTTTCAGTAAATGGAGAACTTCATATTTCATGTAAAACCCACCTTTTATATTGTTTAATAACATTATAACATAAGTGCATAACTTGATAGAAATATTGTTGGCAGTTTCATTTATCATATAAACAATGTGAACCATTCATCAGATTTATTATAGAATAGAATCTTTATACAATCTTTATACATACGGATAAATCTTAATCTAAAATTTATCTAATTGATGGTATAATAACACATCATATCAGAAAACAATAAGTTGAGAGATAAATTTACTTTTAGAGGTGTTAAGGATGGGCTTTAAATTGGGAAATTTTTTAAATGGATTAACAGGAAAGAGTTTAAAAACTCAAGAATTAAAAAAGGAAAAATTCAGTGTATTCTGGGGACTCCCCATAATGTCCAGCGATGCTATTTCATCTGTGGCCTATGCAGGGGAGGAAATACTTTGGATACTGGTTCCCGCAATAGGAGTGTTGTCTTATAAATATATGATGTACGCCTCAATGCTCATTGTATTTTTAATGTTTATGCTTACTTTTTCCTATAGACAAACTATAGATGCCTACCCTTCAGGAGGAGGCTCCTATGTTGTAGCCAAGGACAATCTTGGGACTACCGCAGGGCTTATAGCAGGTGCCTCCCTCACCATAGACTATATACTGACTGTGGCGGTAAGTGCTTCTGCCGGGACTGCAGCTATTACCTCGGCAGCACCTTTTTTACTTCCTCATAGAGTTGGAATAACATTGGGACTTATAATCTTACTTGTCATCGGAAATTTGAGAGGAGTGAGGGAATCCTCCAAATTGTTTGGAGTGCCCACATATCTTTTTATAATTTCTGTATTGTTCATGATCGTGTGGGGAGTAATTAAAATACATTTTATGGGATATACGCCTGTGCCGTTCTATAAGATACCTGAAGCCTCCGAAAATATAACTCTTTTTCTTTTTCTGAAAGCTTTTGCAGGTGGATGTACAGCTTTAACGGGCATAGAAGCAGTGAGCAATGGTGTTCCAAATTTCAAGGAACCTTCACAAAAACATGCCAAAATGGTACTGGGTCTTCTAGCTCTCATTGTGCTGCTGGTATTTGGAGGAATTTCCTATCTGGCTACACTTTATCATGCTGTTCCGAACTCGGAGGTAACTGTGGTGGCACAGATTTCCCAGCAGATATTTGATAAAAATATCATGTTCTATGTAATTCAGGCAACTACTGCCGTCATACTGGTTTTAGCCGGGAATACCGCCTTTGCAGGGCTTCCGCTGCTGCTGGCATTTATGGCTAAAGATGGTTATGCACCAAGACAGTTTGCAAAAAGGGGCAAAAGACTCAATTATTCCAATGGAATAGTTATGCTGGGACTATTGTCCTGTATACTGGTCATAATTTTTAAAGGGGATACACATTATTTACTGCCTCTTTATGCTGTAGGAGTATTTATATCATTTACGTTATCCCAAGCTGGAATGTTCAGAAGGTGGATAAAAAACAAGGGCTCTGCCTGGAGACATAAGGCATTTATAAATGGATTGGGTGCCTTTATGACTCTTATAACTGCAGTTATAATAGGGGTTACCAAGTTTATTCATGGAGCCTGGGTGGTTTTTATACTGATACCTGCTGTAGTCTATGTTATGAGAAAAATAAAACTGCATTATACTGAAGTTGCAAGACAGCTGAGGCTCCCTTTGGATCAGAAACCTAAGAAAATAGATTTTGCCTCACAGAAAAGATATGTGATAGTCCCCATAGATACTCTCAATAAATCTTTTTTAAAGGCTTTGAATTATGCCAGAACCATATCGGACAATATAATAATATTTCATGTTTCAGTGGATGACAGCGCTACAGAGAAACTTTTGAAAAAATGGCATCAGTATGATGTAGATATACCTATAATAGTCAAAAAATCACCCTACAGAAGTATAGTTGGCCCCCTGGTTAAATTCATAGAATCGGAAGAATATGCCGCAGGCTCAAAGGACACTGTAACGGTAGTCATGCCTCAGTTTGTAGTTACAAAATGGTGGGGAAACATACTTCACAACCAGACTTCGCTGTTTATCAAAACCATGCTTCTTAAAAGAAGGAATATAGCCATAGTCACTGTGCCCTATATAATAGATGAAGGATAGGTCAATTGAAAAGAAAATATTAAGAATATACCCTCGTGTCATAAAATTGACGTGAGGGTATAATTTTATAATGCTTTATAGTGATCTCAAAAGATATTTCAGATATTCATGGGCCTGGATTTTGGAGCAGCTGTTCTTTTTCAAAAAGCTCCATTCTAAAATGAGAAGGATGGTATTGCAGTAGTGTTCTGCTACAATCTCATATGGAATCTTATAACGGTCTTTGCATTGACACTGACAAAAAATTTCTCGCATTTGAATATTCATATAGATCTGAAAATGACTGAGCAGTAAATTTTCTCCGGAGTTAAATTTCAAAATATGTTGAATCATATCCTGACGAGCAGTAATCAAATCATACATTCGATCAAAGAATATATATAAACTTTCTTCCGGATCCAAGTTTTTATATTCTTCAAGATGAATCTGTTTGGCAAGGACATACAAACAATAATTTAATAAATCATATTTATCGTCAAAATAGTTGTAGAATGTAGCCCGAGGATAATTACTTTGTTGGCAGAGTTCATTAACGGTGATTTCTTCAAAAGATTTATTGGAAAGCAGTTCAAGCATACTATTAAAAAAAGCATCTAAGGTTCGCCTGGCTCCTTTGGTAATTTTTTTTGTAAGATCGTATTTCAAAGATAATTCCTCCCTTTGCAGATTTATTTTTTTGTCCAAGATTAGACAAAAGCCTTTATTTGATTCTTGATATGCTTTGCACTTAAGTTTATCATAGAATTTGCATATAGGCAAGTGTCTAAAAATTTGCAGATGAAGCAAAAAACAAATTGTGTTTAGTACTATTAATGATTTCTGCAGGATTAAATTTATGGGAAAATAGAGTTAGGAGGACAGGACAATGGCATATAAAAAATTGTTTTCGCCGACGAAAATTGGAAGTATAAAAGTAAAAAACAGAGTTGTCATGACAGCCATGGGAGTGGATGTATCCGACCATGACGGCACCGCCAACGAAAAAACAGTGGCTTATTACAGGGAGCGGGCGAAAGGCGGCGTCGGCCTGATCATAACGGAATATACACGTATCAATGAAAAAGATGGTGTGGTAGCCTCCGGGCAGCTCTCCATGTCTTCGGATAAGTATATCAAACCATTTCAGAAAGTTGCAGTTGCCGTTCACAGAGAAGGTGCGAAAATATTTGTACAACTCCATCATCCGGGTCGCCAAAATGTCGTGCTCTTCCCTACGTTTTGGAGTATTAATGAGAAGCTTGCAAAAATCTTTCCTTTTTATTGGAAAGTGTTCTCTTCTATAGCTGGAAAGGCTGATGCAGAATCTCTAAGTGATCCAAAGATGATTCAGATGATGAATAAATATATGAAGCCATTAAGGGCACCTAGTGATGTACCAGCGGGACTTGGACTTTCTGTTTTCGGGAACCAAAAAATCAAGCCTTTTACTACAGGAGAGATTCATAATTTAATAAGACAGTTTGTAAAAGCTGCTAAAAGAGTACAACAATCCGGTGCAGACGGAGTGGAGCTGCATGCAGGACATGGATATCTTTTAAATCAGTTTTTAAGCCCTTATACAAATATCCGCAGTGATGAATATGGCGGCAGCTTTGAAAATCGGCTGCGGATTATGAAGGAACTGATAGAGGGAATTCACCGGGAATGTGGTGCAGATTTTCCTATCTCAGTACGTCTTACAGTAGATGAATTCTATGAAAAAATCGGTTATCCTGAGCAGGGTCTGCATTTAAAGGATGGCGTCGAGATTGCAAAATCACTGGAAGCATATGGAGCAGATGCCATCAACGTTACAACCGGAAACAGCGATACGCAGTTTATGATCACCGAGCCCATCAGTTTTCAGCCCGGATGGCGAAAATATCTTTCCAAAGCAGTAAAGGATGCTGTGCATATCCCCGTCATTTCGGTTGGCGTAATTCGTACTCCGGAGCAGGCTGAGCAGCTTTTATTGGAAGGAGATCAGGATTTCATTGGACTGGCAAGGCCGCTTCTTGCCGATCCAGATTGGGCTGTAAAAGCCAAAAACGGAGATTCACGGAATATTCAGAGATGTATTGGCTGTCTATATTGTATGGAATCCTATGAGCGTAATATTATAAATGGATTGCCAGTTAATTGTGCTGTTAATCCACGGGCCTGCCAGGAGACAAAATACACGAAAATCGGGGAAAAAAACGGTGATGGAAGACAGATTGTGATTGTTGGTGCCGGACCGGCGGGTCTCACTGCAGCAAGAGAGCTGGCAGCCAGAAAATTCAAGGTCACCCTATTGGAGAAGGAAGCTGCACCTGGCGGGCAGCTGCAGCTTGCAAAGATGCCGCCGTATAAAGAAAAAATGAGCTGGTGTTTTGAAGATCTGGAATATCAAGCTAAGAGAAATGGAGCTGAAATCCTCTATAACAGGATTGCTACAAAGGAACTTGTAGTGTCCTATCACCCATATGCGGTAATCGTCGCCGCAGGGGCTGTGGCATTTAAGCCGGGTATACCGGGTGCCAAAGAAGATTATGTGACGACGGTAACACCGATTTTGAGAGGTGATTTGAAATTTGAAAACAAGTCAATTGCAGTTGTTGGTTCCGGTATGACAGGAATCGAAACAGCGGAGATACTGGTGGAGCAGGGCAACAAGGTAACCATTATAGAGATGGCCGACAAGATTGCTCCTAGTGCCTTTAATATCAGTGTGTGGGATGTCATGAACAGGTTAAAAAAGGCTGACGTAACCTTTATGTCGGGAAGAAAACTTGAAAGCATCGCCAGCCACAAGCTTACACTCGTTCAGAAAAACAGCGTGAGGGAAATCGTATATGCAGATGCAGTTGTTCTCTCATTGGGAGTACGCAGCAATAAGGAAGTTGCAGCAGAATTACAGGGATGCTGCGATAAAAGGTATGTGATTGGAGATGCCTATAAATCAGGCAGAATTAAAGATGCAGTTCATCAGGCATATGAACTTTCGCGTGAATTGTCATAAACAAA
This sequence comes from Clostridium sp. MT-14, assembly GCF_042436595.1. Taxonomy (NCBI): domain Bacteria; kingdom Bacillati; phylum Bacillota; class Clostridia; order Eubacteriales; family Clostridiaceae; genus Clostridium; species Clostridium sp. MT-14. The sequence continues at coordinate 118,024 of NZ_JBHMIY010000010.1, read as the reverse complement.
TTCGGAGGTGTGATATGATTTATTATTTTTCAGCAACCGGAAATTCTAAATGGGTCGCTCAACGGCTCGCAGAAAAAACAGATGACATTGCCATGTCTATGACAGACATGGTAAGGACGAAAGAAGCTCCTGCATCTATCGGTGAGCATGATATTCTGGGCATTGTGTTTCCCGTTTATGCATGGTCCACACCGAAGTATGTGACGGATTTTGTAAAACAGATCAGAGTTCACAGAAATGCATTTGTGTATGCAGTTGCCACCTGTGAAAGTGAGACCGGCTTTGCTTTTACATGGTTAAAACGGCACATTCATGTGGATAGCTGTTATTCTGTGAGGATGCCAAACAATTATGTTTTATCAGGTTTCGATACAGAAAATGAAATCTCACAGCACCGCAAAATCGCTGCTGCAAAGATAGAACTGGAAACAATTGGAGACAGTATCCTTAAAAGGCAGAAAGAAAACAGAATACTTCCGGGAGCGCTGCCTTTTCTCAAATCATTTGTAATTGCACCGATTTTTCGACTGTCCCGGTCTGACAAAAGGTTTCATGCCGATAGCAACTGTATTGGCTGTGGCAAATGTTCAGCTGTCTGTCCCATATCTGATATTCGGATGGAGAAGAACAGACCTGCCTGGCAGCACAGAAAATGTATGCAGTGCTGTGCATGTATCAACCGATGTCCGGCAAAAGCCATTCAATATGACAATGCTACACAGAACAGCGGGAGATATATTTTCCCTGATTAAGTAATTTTATTATCTTTAATACTATATAAAGAGAAAATCAACCAGAGGATTAGTATGGATTAAGATAAGTTGTACGCTTTGTTTTGAATGTTTGCACTGCTAATATCCGAGCGTAAAAGTATAAGGAGGTTTAAAAACATGCGAATAGCGATTGTGACTGGAGCATCTTCCGGTCTTGGAAAAGAATTTACGGGAGAAATTATAGAAAAATATCGGGAACTTGATGAGATATGGCTGATTGCACGAAGAAAAGAAAGATTGGAAGAAATAAGACAAAAGTATTCTGATAAAGAAATAAGGTTAGTGCCTATGGATTTGGGGAAAGAAGAATCATTTGTAGAGTTTGAAAAGATTCTGGATGAAAACAAGCCAGATATCAGAATCCTTGTCAGCAATGCAGGAGTCGGCACGCGTGGAAAATTTGAAGAAAAAGATTTAAAAAGTCAACTTAATATGATTAACCTGAATGTCATGGGATGTACAGCCATAACAAGGCTGTGCCTCCCCTATATGAAAAAAGGAAGTTTTATTGTTGAAACCTGTTCCGTATCATCTTTTGTACCAAACCCGAACATGGCGGTATATAGTGGAACAAAGGCGTTTGTATTATATTTCAGCAGGGCAATCCGTGAAGAGTTGAAATCACGTGGTATTAATGTATGTGCATTATGCCCCGGCAATATGGCCTCAGAAATGGCAATTCTATCAGAAGCGCAGGGAAAGAAGTCTGTTGTAAATAAACTACCGTATCTTGATATGAAAAATGTGGCCAGGGATTCCTTAAAAGCTGCCCAGGGAGGGAAGGCCGTATATACTCCAGGAGCTTTTTATAAATTTTATCGTGTTATAAGTAAACTTTTTCCACATAATTTGGTGGTACCCTTTGCAAAGGTGTAATTGATTGCGGTATTGATACAATGTCGATGCACGAAAAAATTGGTCGTCTTTTTGAGGCGGTCTTTTTTGCTTTTTTGAACCCGCATAAAGTATTAGATTATTGTGATTTACGTTATTGACAAACCATCTATTACGTGATACTATATAGCAGTAATAAGTGTTACTACATATTAGTCATACAAAGTAGCAAAGGAGGAATTATACTGGAAAACCTAACGGAAATGCTCAAAGGTGTGCTTGAAGGCTGCGTCCTTGAAATAATTAGCCGCAAAGAAACCTACGGCTACGAAATCACGCGGCGGTTGAACGCCCTCGGATTCACAGATGTGGTGGATGGAACAGTGTACACCATTTTGATTCGGCTTGAAAGAAACAAGCTGGTAGAGGTCACCAAAAAGCCCTCTGACAAGGGACCGCCGCGAAAATTTTTCCTACTCAACGATGCAGGGCGTGATGAACTGCGGAAGTTCTGGGAAAAATGGGAGTTCGTATCATCAAAAATTAATGAGTTGAAGGAGAAAAAGTAATGAATTTTTGGGAAAAAATCACAGGCAGTGATATAACTAAAGAATTGAAAACTTTTGAAGTGCGAGCCAAAAAGCTGCCGGCAGATTATCAAACGGCATGGGAAAAAATTAAGGCCAATCTTTGGCCGCACTCGGATTTCACCGGTCGCAACCTCATGCCAATTCTTGACGGTGTGCTTGGCCTGCTTGAAGAAGCGGCGGCGGAGGGTGAGAGTGTCCAGGAGGTTTTGAGTGATGATATCAAAGGTTTCTGCTCAGCGCTGGCCGGTGAAGAAGGGGCAAAGTCTTATCGTAACAAGTGGCGCCAGCAGCTCAATAATAATATCGCTAAAAAATTAGGTAATAGGAGGATAAAATGAGAATAAAAGATATCATTGAGGGTAAAAAGGAGTGGCGGGCACACATGGCACGTGTCAGAGCACTGCCAGAAGATTATCAGATTGTTTATAAAGAGATTCAAAAATATCTCTTTAAGGTCGGACCTGTTGAACTGACTGACGGTATAGGTTTGCTCTCGGGAATTGTGGATCTTTTTGAAGAGGGTGCTGCCTTGGGAAAAGGAGTACTCGAAGTGACAGGTAGTGACGTAGCGGTTTTCTGCGACGATCTGATCAAAGATTCAAAAACTTATGCTGACATCTATCAGGAACCTGTTGACCAGAAAGTTTACAATGCCATAAAAAAACACACGGATAAAACAAAGTAAAAGGAGGATATGGGAATGGTAAAAGCAATTCAAGTAAAAGGTCTACAAAAGTCTTTCAAGAAACTTCGTGTCCTCAAAGGCGTGGATTTTGAGGTGAGAAAAGGCAGTATCTATGCTCTGCTTGGCTCTAATGGCGCTGGTAAGACCACTGTAATTAAGATTTTGGCCACTTTATTGACTCCTGACAGGGGAAATGTACAGGTATGTGGTTTTGATGTTGTCAGGCAGCCGGAGCGTGTACGTGAAAAAATCAGTCTTACCGGACAGTTTGCCGCCGTGGATGAGATACTGACCGGACGGGAAAATCTTATTATGATTGCCAAACTACGGCACCTCAAAAATCCGCACCAGGTGGCGGATGATCTGATAAGACGCTTCGGACTGACCGATGCTGTTGACCGAAGAGTTTCTACCTATTCGGGTGGTATGCGCCGCAGACTAGACATCGCCATGAGTCTGATCGGAAAACCGCAGCTTATTTTTCTCGACGAGCCCACCACAGGGCTTGATCCCGAGGCACGCATGGAGGTCTGGAAAATTGTCAAAGAACTTGCAAAGGATGGAACAACGGTGCTCCTGACCACGCAGTATCTGGAGGAAGCCGAGCAGCTTGCGGATCGGATAGCTATTCTGCATGAGGGTAGAATTATCGTGAGCGGCACGTTGGAGGAGCTGAAAAAGCTGTTTCCGCCCGCGAAGGTGGAGTATGTTGAAAAACAGCCGACCCTGGAGGAAATATTCCTCGCAGTCATCGGCAAAAAGGAGGGAAGATAAATGGAAGCGGTAAAGAAACATTTTTTCAGCGACATGGGTGTGATGCTTGGTCGTTCCATGCGCCATATTACCCGCAGCATGGACACTATTATCACGGTAACTATCATGCCCATTGCGTTTATGCTGCTGTTTGTCTATGTGTTCGGCGGTGCCATTAAAACTGGCACGGATAATTATGTGAATTACCTGCTGCCCGGTATATTGCTGATTGCAATTGCAACGGGGATCTCCTATACGGCTTACCGTCTGTTTATGGATATGCAGGGAGGTATCTTCGAGCGGTTCCACTCCATGCCAATAGCGCCTTCGGCCGCGCTGTGGGGGCATGTGCTGACCTCACTGGTATCCAATACGATTTCAGTTGCCATCATTATTCTCGTGGCGCTGATTATGGGCTTTCGCTCATCGGCGGGGGTACTCTCCTGGCTTGCTGTGGCCGGTATACTCGCTCTGTTTACGCTGGCCCTGACCTGGATTGCAGCCATTGCCGGACTGTCCGCAAAATCAGTGGACGGCGCAAGTGCTTTTTCCTATCCTCTTATTTTTCTTCCCTTTATAAGCTCGGCCTTTGTGCCCACTGAATCCATGCCGGGACCTGTTCGCGCCTTTGCCGAAAACCAGCCGGTGACCTCCATTGTGGATGCCATCCGCGCGCTGCTGTCAGGTCAGCCTGTTGAAAATGATATTCGGGTTGCACTTGCATGGTGTCTAGGTATTCTCATTGTTGCATATTTGTTCGCAATAAGGGTTTATAAACGCAAAGCAGCCTAAAGCTGCAGGTATTAAAATAATATTGGTCAATAAGAACATCAAGCAAAGGGATGGTAGAATGTAAAAAAACTGAATATGTCAATTATCGAAGAGCCAGACGCCAAGACGCAGAGTCGATAACAGGTGAGATTGTTCGCGGTTATCGACTTTTTCTTTTATAGTATGCTAGATGCTAAAATTTCACAGCGAATAAAAAATTGTAACAATGTTGAAAATAATAAAAAAAGAATAGGTTTCATTTTGTTCAATCCTTTGCAGGTTGTCTATCTAACTGATATTTGAAAGTTTTGAGCTGAAAGTATGATAAAATTATACTTGCGGGATAACCTGTTTTTTAGTCAGGGCATGATCTAGTACTATATTTTTGAAAGGTGTGGGAATATGAATAGAATTTTACTTATTGAAGACAATGAGCAGCTTCAGAAATATATATCCGAGTATTTGGAGGCCTATAACTTTATAACGAAGGTAGTTGATGACTACGATGCCGTGCTTGAAACCATATCAGCTTATAATCCAAAACTCATTTTGCTTGACATCAACCTTCCCAAATTTGATGGATTTTACTATTTGAAATTGATACGGAGACATTATAAAGTTCCAATTATCATCATTTCAGCCAGGAGCGAAGAAGGGGAGCAGATAAGGGGCATGGAAAACGGTGCAGATGACTATATCACCAAACCTTTTTCAATTGGGGTACTGCTGGCAAAAATAAATGCCATGCTGCGAAGGGAAGAGCAGCAAGAGAGTATTATAACCATACATGGAATATGTTTGAAGGAAGATACTATGAGTGTATTTTATAAAGGGATAAAGACAGAGCTTTCTAAGAATGAATACCGGGTACTCCGGCTGCTCATGAAAAATGCCGGGCAAATTGTCACCCGTGAGCAGCTTTTGGAAGAGCTTTGGGATGATGTAAGTTTTGTGGATGACAATACCTTAACTGTAAATATTACCCGGGTAAAGAAGAAGCTTATAGGACTTGGACTGCAAAACTGTATTGAAACTAAGAGAGGTGTGGGATATGTATTTGATGCGGCTGCTGTGGAAAACCGTTGATAGTGAGAGGAAGGCTATTATTTTTTATATTTTAAATACTGCCCTTCTCCTTTTAATTTTTAATCTTGTTTACCCGGGAAGCATGATTGCATATCCTACTTTGATTAGCTTGACTATATTGGCAGCTTATGTAATTGTTAAATCTGTTATTATGTACAGATTTCTGAACAGCTTAGACAAGGCAAAACAGGGCAGAGGTTATAAGCCAAATCCGGACAACTGCAAGGAAGCCCTTGCTTTTGGAGCAATGGAGGATATACATGAACATTACAATAATATCATCATTTCTATAAATGACAAGCTGAGGGACCGCAACTCCATGTTCTCCAGTTTTATACATAACATGAAGACCTCTTTGACCATTATTGAACTTGCCTGTGACAATCCATCCAAAGATTCTCTGGAAGATATTTCCCTGGAAAATGATAAGCTGAAAAGAAATTTGGAGCAGGCTCTGAACATTCTGCGGCTTGACGAGTTCTCCAATGATTACATGCCGGAACGTGTTGATCTTCGCTCGCTCATCAGCAGGGTTATCAATGAAAAGAAACGTGACTTTATCTATGCAGGCGTGTATCCGAAACTTCACGGGGAGTCAGCCTATGTTTACACGGACAAAAAGTGGTGTGCTTACATCCTGGAACAAATCATCGCCAATGCTGTTAAATACACTCCTTCAGGTAAAAATGTCCATATGGAAATAAAACCTGGTGAAAAGCGCACGATACTGACGATCCGGGATGAGGGCATCGGTATCAAAGCAGAAGATGTCCCCAGAGTTTTCGATTTGTTCTTTACAGGCAAAAACGGGAGAAAACATAAAGCCGCTACAGGAATAGGTCTTTTTATGGTTAAATATATTGCAAAACAGCTTGGTATTGAGGTAGATCTGACTTCAGCCCCGGAGAAAGGGACAAGCGTTAGCTTGTCTTTTCTTTCAAGATTGTAAGGTTATTGCAAGGTAAATCAATTTTTATTTTATACTCTTTTGACTATACTAATGTTAAAGCAAAGGAGATGAAATTATGAACGACATTATCAATGTAGAAAGCTTAACCAAAGTATATGGATCCTTTAAGGGGGCGAAAGAGGTCCATGCTTTACAAGGTGTGGATCTCACCGTTTCTAGGGGAGAGTTTATTGGCATTATGGGGCCCAGCGGCAGCGGAAAAACTACGCTTTTAAATATATTGTCCGGTATTGATACTGCAACATCAGGCAAAGTAATCATAGACGGAAAAGCCATTGATAGGCTTAAAAAAGACGAGCTGGCGATTTTTCGCCGTAAAAGGATTGGATATATCTTTCAGGACTTCAATCTTCTTGAAAGCCTGACCTTGAAAGAAAATATTGCTTTGCCGCTGATATTGGATAAGATGCCGCCGCAAGAAATTGAAAATCGTGTGAATGAACTGATGAATTTCTTCGGTATCAGCGACCTTGCGGAGAAATATCAATACCATGCTTCAGGAGGTCAAAAACAGCGTGTGGCAGCGGCACGGGCGCTTGTAAGCGATCCGGCGGTATGTTTTGCAGATGAACCCACAGGAAATCTTGACTCAAAGTCATCCGCCAATATTATGGAAATGATGACTCAGATGAATACCGAAAAAAACTGTACCATATTGATGGTTACTCATGATGCCTTTGCCGCATCTTACTGTCAAAAGATTATCTTTATCAAAGACGGCAAAATCAACATTCAAATTCAGAGCTCCGGCGACAGAAAGGCTTTCTTTGATAAGATATTGGAAACCTTGAGTATAGTGGGAGGCGATAAAGAATGACATTTTGGTATATTGTGGCCCAAAACCTGAAATATAATTTTGGGCGTTTTCTTTCCTATTTTTTTGTGAACAGCTTTGTGGTTGCAGTTTTATTTTTGTACGGAAGCCTCAGTCACCGGTTTTTTTCTTATAAAGTAACACTGTATATTGTTTCGCTGTTGATTTTTATTGCTATTTATTTTATGGGTATGGGAATATCCATCTATACTTACAATGATAAAACTATTAGGGAATTTGTTCCGTATGATTTCATGATTGAAACAAATGGCGAAATAAACAGAATCAGCGAAGATAAAATTAAGAAGATTGTAAAAGATGCAGGTGGCATTTTAGATACTTTTTCACCTTTGAAATTTACATATTGCCAAAATTATAGAAATACCAGGGATGGGTTCATTAATTACTATATGGAAAGGCAAAGGGATAGCCTGGTTGTTAGTGAAAGTGAGTTTAACAGGCATATGGGGCTTTCAATTAATGTTAAGCCCGATGAGTTGTTGCTTGTGTATAATTCCAGTGCAAATGCAAAAGAACCTGTTGATTTTGATACCATCATCACAATTGAACCCTGGCGGAAAGGCGTAACCCGTGCAGAAACATTTGAGAAAAATCCTGCAGATATGAATACTTTTGTAGGAAAGTTGGGAAATGTAAAGCATCTGGCATATGACAGAGAAAACACAAGAAGTATGTATGCCCCTTTCATTGATTCTTATGGAAATATTGAATATGCAGGTGTTTTGGCAGATGTAATTGATGATAAAATATATGCAGAACTGAAAGCTAAGGAAGAAAACGCCTATTTGTTTAATCTTAAATCAGGTAACGGCCAGAAAGTATTTGATGCCATACTTGATGGACTGCGCAATATAAATGGAAGTAATGAAAGCTTATGGAAAAGCTCTAGTTTAGTATTCGGCAAAAAAGATGACATAACAAATCTGCGTCCAATTTATAAACAGGAACGTTTTAACATGGCCTTTGGTATTGGTGGTTTTACATTCTTTGCATTTAGCTTCATAGGATTTTTATTCTTACTGTCATCAGGTGTTGTGTTGTATTACAAAATTGTCACTGATATTGATGAAGAAAAAGAACAGATTGTTATACTGAAAAGAATAGGGTTAAATGACAAAGAGTGCAGGAGGTATCTGACAACTCATTTAGCAATTCTCTTTTTTACTCCTTTTGTCATAGGCAGTGTTTTAGGAATGGCATATATGCATGGAGAACTAGTATTTAGCCCTTATGTAGGATATATGATGGAATTCATATGGATAATAATAGGAGTGATTGCGGTTTTGAACGTAATTCTTTACCTGTCCCTTAGAAAAAGATTTTTTAAAGGCGTTGGAGTCTGGACTTAAATGATCATTCAGGCAATTAAAAATTTTCAAACACAATTGACCAAATCGGTTAATTGTGTTATTTTATTATTAACCGGATCGGTAAATAAAATTGAGAAGGTGAGTTTTTTGGAGAAATTTTTAAGTTTACCCATAGACAAGCAGGATATAATTGTCAATGCTGCTCTTAAATGCTTTGGCACTAACGGTTACAAAAAAACTTCCATTAGCGATATTGCCGCTGCGGCGGGGATTTCAAAAGCGTTGATATTTCATTACTTTGGCACAAAAAAAGCTTTATATTTATATCTGATTGATCTATGCACTCATACTATAATAAATGAAATCCACAGAAAGTTTGATAATGGCGTTACTGATTTTTTTGACAGAATTAAGCTTGTAACCGGCATTGAAATTTCGGTTATGAAAAAACACCCTGCCATCCTTTCTTTTTTAAACAGTGTGTATTTTGAAAATGCTGACGAAGTTAAAGAGGACATAAAGGCTATTTTGGAAAATAGTGAAAGTAAAAGCTTTAGGAGAAAAATTGTTTTTGAAGGCATTGACACCTCAAAATTCAAGGATGATGTTGATCCAAAGCTGGTCATGAAAATACTTACCTTGCTTACAGATGGATATTTAAGTAAAATGCCTAAGTCAGGGATTGATATTGATGTTTTATGTAAAGAATTCGGTGAGTATATAAATCTGTTTAAAAGGAATTTTTACAAGGAGAAATACCTATAACGTGTATTTGATCTACCTGAAACGGTTTATTGATATATGATATGCGTAAAATAGAAGGGAGAATATGTATGAATTCATATGTACTTGGCTTTCAGAAAATCGATAAAACCAGGCCTGCACTGGTAGGAGGCAAAGGTGCCAATCTGGGAGAACTGTCCAAGATTGACGGGATACGAGTGCCGGAGGGATTTTGTGTTACCACTGAAGCCTATAGAGAAATTATTGGGAATAATGTGGAGATTAATTCACTGCTGGATCAGCTGTCCATCCTGAAAGCGGACAACGTGGAAGGTATTGGTAAAATCAGTGCCAAAATCCGCAAGGTCATAGAAGCAATCGCTATTCCTGACGCCATAGATAATGAGATTACCCGACATCTTGTACGACTTGGTGAAAAAAATGCTTATGCCGTGCGATCCAGTGCTACGGCAGAGGATCTGCCTACGGCCTCCTTTGCGGGCCAGCAGGATACGTATTTGAACATTATCGGAAAGGAAGCCATACTCAGACACATCAGCAAGTGCTGGGCATCGCTGTTTACCGAGAGAGCCGTAATCTACCGCATCCAGAACGGTTTTGATCACCGCAAGGTCTACCTGTCCGTTGTTATTCAGAAGATGGTTTTTCCGGAGGCTGCAGGAATCATGTTTACTGCAGATCCTATTACGATGAACAGGAAGGTTATATCTATCGACGCGAGCTTCGGGCTTGGTGAAGCTTTGGTCTCCGGCCTGGTAAACGCAGACAACTACAAGGTGCGTGATGGTGGAATCATTAATAAGAAGATCTCCACAAAGAAGCTGGCGATCCATGGACTAAAAGAAGGCGGTACGGAGGAGAAGAAGATCGATGCTGAACGTCAGAATAAGCAGACGCTGACGGATGAGCAGATTCTGGAACTTGAAAAAACAGGAAGACGGATAGAGACATATTTTGACGGTCCCCAGGATATCGAATGGTGCCTGTATGAAAATAAATTTTTTATCCTTCAAAGTCGTCCAATAACCACTCTTTACCCAATACCGGATGTGAAGGATGGGAAAAACCATGTGTATATGTCCTTTGGGCATCAGCAAATGATGACTGATGCAATGAAACCATTTGGATTATCTTTTTTTCAGTTAGAGTTCGAAGAGGAACCTGGAGACAGCTCAATGAAAACTCTCCTTATTCAAGCTGGGGGAAGATTTTTCATGGATTTGTCGCAGGATCTGGCTTCTCCCCTGAGACGAAAGATAGCACTTATTGCCATGGGCAAAATAGATCCCCTTGTGCTTAAAGCCATCAGGAACTTGATGAAGCGAAAGAAATTTATGAAATTGCTAGCGCATGGCGGTAAAGGATTTTTCAGCATGGGTACAGGGTATTTTACATGGGCGCTGCTCGTTCAGTTCATTAAAATATACCACAGCGGTGATGGGGCCATTGTTAAATCTCTAATATCCAAGAATGAGGCGTCTATCGTAGATCTGCGGCAAAAGATTGCAAAACTGTCTGAAGAAGAGTTGTTTGATTTCATTATAGAAGATCTAAAGCTGCTAAAGAAAGCTATGTGTGATTCGCAGGGTATGGCAGTGATTTACGTTGGTGTATATGCAATAAGCTGGATTAATAAGAAAATGGAAAAGTGGCTGGGTGAAAAAAGTGCGGCAGACTCACTTTCCAAGTCGGCACCCAACAACGTTACATCTGAAATGGGGCTGGAACTGCTGGACGTGGCAGATGTGGTTCGGCAATATCCGGCGGTGCTGGAATATTTGGGGCACGCCAATAATGACACTTTTTTTGAGGACTTAGCGGAGCTGGAAGGCGGCAGTGCCGTCAGCAAATTCATAGGGGCGTATCTTGAAAAATACGGTATGCGCTGTCCAGGTGAGATCGATATCACCAGAACTCGCTTCAGTGAACAGCCAACCGCCCTCATTCCCATGATTCTCAACAATATTAAAAACTTTGAGCCGGGTGCGCATAACGTTAGATTGGAGCAAGGCCTGCTGGAAGCGAAACAGAAGGAACAGGATCTCTTAAGCCGTTTGAAACAGCTGCCTGGAGGAAAACAAAAGTTTAAGAAGACGAAAAGGATGATTGACCGCCTGCGCAATTTTGCAGGCTATCGGGAATACCCGAAATATATCATGGTTGAGCATTACTGGATTATCAAACAGGCCCTGATGAAGGAAGCTGTTAAGCTTGTGCAAAAAAGGATTATCCAGGAAAAGGAGGATATCTACTACCTATCCTTTGAGGAATTTCGTGAGGCCGTCCGTACAAGCCGTCTGGATTACAGCATCATAAGGTCGCGGAAAGAGGAATACAAGGTTTATGAAAAACTGACGCCGCCGAGGATAATGACTTCCGAGGGCGAGGTTATATCTGGTGAATACGATAATTACAATATCCCTGAAGGTGCTTTAGCTGGTATATCTGCTTCCTCCGGAATCATTGAAGGCCGGGCTCGGGTGGTTTTAAGAATGGAGGATGCCGCCCTGGAGGAAGGCGATATTTTGATCACCGCATTTACTGACCCAAGCTGGACACCGGTTTTTGTATCCATTAATGGCTTGGTTACGGAAGTGGGCGGGATGATGACTCACGGTTCTGTAATTGCCAGAGAATACGGCCTGCCTGCAGTTGTAGGTGTGGAAAATGCCACCAGTCTGATTAAAGACGGACAAAGAATTCGAGTGAATGGAACGGAAGGATATGTTGAAATCCTATAGGGAAACCAGTTTATAATAAATATTCCCAATGTGGAGGGCGTAAATCTGGAAAGTTTAGTGGAGTATCAAAACGGACAGTTGGTTAGCCTGACGATTGTCAAACTGTCCAATGTTCCACATGCCTTGGCAGCAAAAGAACGGTTTAAGATTATGATGACCTTTATTAAGTGATGAGAAACAGTATAGCGCAAGATGGTGGACTCATAATTGTAATAAAATAAAGTTTCAGTAAAAATAAGCTTTCATCATCTAATAGAACATCTATTTCAATTGTTGGATTTTCTCCTGAATTAAAGATTCCTCTTGCAATTATATTTTTTACGATTAAACAGTTGATTAAATAAATATTTATTCTTATAATTTTAGTTGAAATTGTAATGATTTTGTGAAATGGTTTTATTAAGGGGGAGGAGTATGAAATATGCTGAGAATAACAATACCGGGACAAAATGAGCTCTCTGTTAAAAATGCTGTTTTTGATTTTAATGGGACTCTTGCCACTGATGGTAAATTAAAATCGCCTGTGAAAGAAATGTTAGTTGAAATCGAGAAATTTTTGGATATTTATATTTTATCTTCAGATACATATGGTTCGGTGCAGAATGAATGCAAAAATGTCGGTGCCAAAGTTCAAGTTTTAAAAGGCAGTAACGGCAGTGTGAAAAAAAAAGAATTTGTACAGCTGCTTGGTGCTGAGGATACAATATGCATAGGCAATGGAAAAAATGATATTGGGATGTTTGAAATTTGTGTCCTGTCTATCCTTATAGTTGGTGAGGAAGGCTGTTCTGCCAAAGCGCTATTAAAGGCTGACATTATTGTAAAAAGCAGCGAGGATGCGTTAATGCTGCTGCTAAACCCAAAAAGAATTACGGCTACTCTCAGAGAATAAGACTAACAATATAGTGATTAATATAACAGATTTTAAGAGCTTCTACTATTTTTGCTTTACATATACTTTAATTTATGATAATATAATAAAGTAATTTAAGATTTAGGTAATGAAGTTTGCCTTTAAATATCCTTTGTGATTAATGACTTCTGCTGTTGTCAGTAGAAGTTTTTTTATGCTTATTTTTAAGTGAAGACGATGGGGTTCGTCTTAAATGCATATTTATGCTAATGACTCCTGCAATTTATAAATAATAAATTTATAGGAGGATTAGAAAAATGTGGCTTCTATTTTCAAAGTGGATTGTACTCTCTATAATCGCAGGTATCATAGCATATTACTCTGGTATTTCAATATCTCTAGTTGAGATATTGGTGGGTATTGCGGCAGGTAATCTTATGAATTTAACTACGAATCAGTGGATCGATTTTCTCGCAGGCGCAGGGAGTATAATTCTTACGTTTCAAGCTGGAGCAGAAATAGATCATGATATATTGAAATCAAATTTAAAGCAAAGTTTATTCATGGGTATATTATCTTTTATGGCACCATTTGTGTTATGTTTTTTAGGGGCTTATTATATTTTGGGATGGACCCTGAATTCTTCGGAAATCTGTGGAATAGCACTTTCAACTACTTCTGTTGCTGTAGTTTATTCAGTAATGCTTGAGACAGGCCTAGATAAAAAAGAACTAGGGCAAAAAATTCTAGCTGCTTGTTTTGTTACAGATTTAGTACTGTTTTAGCACTGGGACTTATATTTGCCAACTTTAATAAATGGCTTATTCTTTTTATAATATTAATGATTGTAATTATACCTTTCTTAAATAAAGTTACCACTAAATTCAATGATAAATTTGGCGGCAAAACGTATCAACTGGAGATAAAATATATATTCCTGATTTTATTTTTATGTGGTGGTGTTGCTACAATGGCTAATGTAGAAGCGGTACTGCCCGCATATATAATAGGTTTGGCACTTTCTCCATTTTTTAAGAAGCAAAAATATCTGAATGATAAGCTCACGGCAATAATTTTTAGCTTGTTTATACCTTTTTATTTTTTGAAAGCCGGAAGCAATGTCTCTTATCATGTTGTAAATTATGCATGGATAGTACTTGCCTTTCTGGCAGTAAAAATCATTACTAAATACGTAGGTGTAAGACCACTTACTGTGTTGTATGGATATAAGAGAAAAGAGGGAATATATACTACTTTGCTTATGGCAACAGGGTTAACTTTTGGATCGATATCCGCCCTGTTTGGTCTTAATCACGGTTTTATAAATAAAATACAGTATTCCATTATAGTGACAACGGTAATTTTAAGTGCTGTTGTACCAACCTTGATAGCCCAAAAATTTTTTAATCCTTTAAGTAATAAAGATATATCAGATATAAAAAATCAAGAAACCGGCAGTGAGGAGGTTGAATAAATGTATAAAAATATAGTAATAGCTTATGCCGATAGCGTGAATTCAGATTTAATAATCATAGGGCACAGGGGTAGAAACAAAATATCAAAATTTTTACTGGGAAGTGTAGCTGTATCTGTCACAAGAAGTGCTCATTGTCAGGTATTGGTTGTAAGGCTGTGATAAACTTTGCCTAAAAAAGCTCAAGTGGTTTGCAAAAGATTATATTAAAAATGAAAGGAAATTAACAAATGAGGAAATCTATTTTTATTGGCATTGGTGGATTTTTAGGAGCATATACAATTTTTTCTACATTTATGTATGAGGGATTTAACTTATTCAAAGATAATGAAAAATTAAATGCATATATATATATATCTTAAGCTCCGTCATCATTGGAATAATAGGATTTTCAATTGGTATAAAAATGATTTCTTCATAGGTTATGATTTTTTGTAAATAAAGCTAATATCAATACTTTATTTATATATTAATGGCAGAAGATAAATTGAGATTTTTTGGAGCAACTTAAAATAATGCTAAAAGCTCATAAAAAAACACTTGACTTGGAGTTAACTCCAAGTATTAGACTAGATCTAAAGGAATTAAAACATGGTGATTGCATAAATTATAGATCATATTTTGCTGATCAAAAATTAAACATTTAAGCAGGTTAGGATTAAATACTTGACTTGATTTTGTATGTTTGAGTAAACTTTATTGATTATCTATATAATCGGATATCAGGAGGTGAAATTGAATGACGATTACAGAAGTAAGTAAAAAATTTGATCTTTCGCAGGATACACTTCGATACTATGAGCGTATTGGACTGATTCCTCGTGTGAATCGAAATAAAAGCGGAATCAGAGATTATACGGAAGAAGACTGTAATTGGGTAGGATTTATCAAATGTATGCGAAATGCAGGCCTTCCCATTGAAGCATTGATTAAATATGTTGACATGTTTCAGCAGGGTGACGAAACTATTGAAGCAAGAAAAAAACTTTTAATTGAACAGCGTAAGCAGCTTGTGATGAGAATAGAAGATATGCAGAAGACACTGGAGCGACTAGATTATAAGATTGCAAGGTATGAACAGGGATTAGCTAAAAAAGAAAAAGAATTGAGAGAATTCAAGAAGTAGTTTTATAAATAGTGCAGGTTGTATTTCCCTAAGAGGATTAGCAAAATTGAATCTTTATATGAAATAAATTAATGATTTTGTGTTATAAAGATAAAATTTTCCATAAATGTTTGACTGGGAGTTAACTACAAGCAGTATAATATCAATTATAAAGTAATAAATAGGTTTTATTAAATTAAAAAAAAGGTGGGGTGTCAAATGCAAAAAAGTAATAAAATATTGATTGCCTATTTTTCCTATTCTGGAAATACAGGTATAGTTGCACAGGAAATTAAAAAAGTAATTGGTGGAGATGTATTTAAGATTGAAACTGTTGAAGAATATCCACAAAATTATAATAGAGTAGTAGATATTGCGAGACAGGAGCAAAAAGCAGATGCTCGTCCAGCGTTAAAAACAAGTATTGTTGATATGGATTCTTATAATGTTATTATTTTAGGATATCCAAATTGGTGTGGAACTATACCTATGGCTGTATTTACATTTTTAGAGAGGTATAATTTCAAAGATAAGATCATTTTACCTTACTGTACGCATGGGGGCAGTCGAATGGGACGAAGTGAAACGGATATTGTAAAAGCTGCTCGTGGAGCTGATGTTAAAAGAGGACTGGATATATATGGTTCAGATGTAAAAAATTCAAAGACTGCCATATCGGGCTGGCTTAAAAGAGAAGGCATTATACAGCAAGTATAAATAATAGATGAAGAGGTGTTATTATGGCTAAAAAACTAGGATTTGGATTTATGCGTTTACCAATTATGAATAAAGGAGATCAGACAAGTATTGATTTCGAGCAATTAAATAAAATGGTGGATACTTTTTTGAAAAGAGGTTTTACTTATTTTGATACGGCTTACATGTATCATAATTTTAAGAGTGAGATTGCTTTGAGAGAGGCATTAGTAAAACGTCATCCAAGAAATTCTTTTACAGTGGCTACAAAAATGCCAACTATGTTTTTAAAAAGGACAGAAGACTTAGAGAAAATTTTCAACGAGCAGTTAGAAAAAGTTGGTGTAGATTATTTTGATTATTATTTGCTTCACAGTCTTGGTGTAAATAATTATAAGATTGCCAATAGATTAGATGCATTTTCTTTTGTCCAGAAAAAGAAGGAAGAGGGAAAAGTAAGAAATATAGGTTTCTCTTTTCATGATACAGCTGACTTATTGGATGAAATTCTAACAGCACATCCAGAGATGGATTTTGTTCAGTTGCAGATAAATTATCTGGATTGGGAGAATGAAAGCATTCAGTCTGGAAAATGTTATGAAGTGGCAGAGAAGCACAATAAACCTGTTGTTGTTATGGAGCCGGTAAAAGGTGGTACACTGGCGAAAGTACCTGGGGAAGCAGAAAAATTATTTAAAGAATACCATCTGGATATGTCTGTGCCATCCTGGGCAATACGATTTGCAGCAAGCCATGAGAATGTGATGATGGTGTTAAGTGGAATGTCTTCTTTGGAACAGTTGCTTGACAATACAGAATATATGCAGGAATTTAAACCTTTTATTCCAGAAGAATACAAAATTGTAAGCGAAGCTGTTGAGATCATTAATAAAGCCATTGCAATACCTTGTACTGCCTGTCAATACTGTGTAGATGGATGTCCCCAAAATATTGCAATACCGAAATACTTTGCACTTTACAATGCGGAGAAACAGGCATTGAAGCAGCAATTTTCAGTACACAATGTATATTATGATAATTATATTAAAACATATGGTAAAGCATCTGATTGTATTGAATGTAAAAAATGCGAAAAAATTTGTCCACAGCATATTGAGATTACGAAGTATTTAAAAGATGTAGCTCGTACATTTGAAAATCATTAATAAAAATTAGAGAGGTATGTTCAATGTGAAGACATAGTATTCTTGATTTAAATGATATCTTATTTAATGGTAGATCATAACAAAAATGCTGGAATTTTTATTCATGACTTTAATTTTATGAGACATAAAATTAAAAAAGAAGTATACGGGGTCATGGCCGAGATTATTTTATAGGTGCGTACGAGAAATGAATGTAGTAGAGCTAGGATGCGGCGGAATTGTACTGCATTGAATATAAGGAATAGTGAAAGCGTCCTAAAGCTCTAAACAATGCCTTTTAAAAGATGGAAGTTGGCCTTCTATGTTCGGCACACAGGTGCAGATCATAAGACCGTAAATCAATTATGGGTATTGTAATCAAAAGTTATAATAATAAGTGCATAGTGTGAAAGCCAGCGTCATTTAGGCGCTGGAAATATCACGCCTTTGTATGGCTTATGCAAACCACTTCCTTTAGGAGCGGTTATGGATACAAATCTTTAAAAATTAGAAAATGTCTTCAGGAATTTTTAAAGAGCTTTACGGGATACCTTCATTATAGTTTTATATGTTATATTACTCTCAACAATATGAGGATAATTACGAAAAATTACATTAAAGTAATACTTAATTAAAGGGTATTGATCGTAATTGCCCAGGGAATTACTATTTTGTTTCTATTTTGCTAATTTTCGCAACTTCCATAGCAGACTGTACAACGGATTTAAGATGTGCTTTTAAAGTCATCTTACACTTATCCAAATTGTGCTCACGAAGGTAATGAATAATTTTTAAATGTTCATGATAAGAGAGTTCAGCACGCTTTTTATTTTTAGCACTAATATAGCGGATACGCTCTATTTGCGAATTTAAAATATTCATAAAAGCGATTAAACGTTTGCTGAGAGATTTATTAATAATAAGATTGTGAAGAGCTCGATCAGCTTGGTGTAAGGCCTCCCAGTCACTCTCACGGAAGGCAGTTTTGAAATCATGCTCCAAGTTGTCAAGTTCTTCCGATGTGATACGGGAAATACTGCGCTTTAAAGCCCAACTTTCTAATAATATCCGAAGTTCGTAAATTTCTTCAACATCATAGGGTGAAATGGAAGCAACAAAGGAGCCCTGCCCTGGATGACTAACAATTAATCCTTCCATCTCAAGTTCACGCATAGCCTCCCTAATTGGAGAGCGGCTCATCTTTAATTTTGATGCAATCTCCATTTCTATGATTGGTGTCTCAGGGCGAAATCTATTTGTAATGATTTCATTTTTTAAATATTCATATGCTTGTTTCTTTCTGTTCATGTAAATCCTCCATATACTTTAGTATAACACTATTTTGTATGCGAGCTGTCGATAAAGCATATATATATTATGGTATATAATTAAATAGAGATTGTCAAGAAAAAACATGTTCTATTTTCAAGTTTAAACATCAGTTATTTTTTAGGGCAAATTAAAGACTTGTATGTAGGATTTAATGTGAAAATAGTTTTTAAATTTTATGCAAAGTAAAATTTAATTGAAAAAAGTTAAGATACTATTGACAATCTACTGAAATGATGCTAGGATTTTTAATGTAGACAAATTGTCGACAATTGAATGCTAAAAGACAACTATAAAAATGAGTATGAAAAAGGGGGCATAATAATGGGTTTTATTGCTTTGAAGTAAACGGTTAAACGAATAAATGATTTGTAGCTATGACTGCTTAAAGAGTATTTTAGCTTTTTTACGCAATAAAAACATAGTTTACGTATTCAACTATATTATAAGATATTTGGTATAGTAGGATGTTCTAATTGTATGTAATTGAAAGTACCAAACTAAAACTCTTTATCAGAGAAGAAATTTATTACATAGCAAATTTAATCTTATTCGAGGAAGCGAATAACGTATTTTGATGTCGACATATTGACGACAAAAATTAAAATTACAGAGCAAAAAATAAAAAACGCGATAATTGTAAATGAGAATAATTCAGTGAGCATTGATATGATATACCGAGCAATAAAATTTACAAATGAAAGATATTCGTAATGCTATCTGCTGGAGAGTATTATTATGAAAACTTACAATTAAAATAGGGGGAGTTTATCGTGAATAAATCGTCACAAATTGGAGAGCCAAATCAATTGACGAAAAAAACTAATATAAGATGGCTTGGCGGAAGTTTAGTTATGTGGTTATGTTTTGTTGCATATTTAGATAGATCAGCATTTTCTGTATCAGCAACACCTATTATGAATATATTTAAAATTTCGCCTATTCAGTTTGGTTTAGCAACTACTGCTTTTTCTATAGGATATTTTATTTTTCAAATTCCAGGAGCTATGCTTGTTGAAAAAAAAGGCTCACGAACTATGTTAACTATTTCACTGGTATTTTGGTCCATATTTACAGTGGCAACTGGTTCCGTATGGTCGTTTTTATCACTAATATTTGTTCGTTTTTTCTTTGGCATTGGAGAAGCTCCATTATTTCCTGCAGGAAATAACTTTTTTGCAAATTGGTTCCCTAAAAATGAAAGAGGCCGTGCTAATTCTTTGATGAATGGAGGATCATTCTTTGCCAATATTGTAGGGCCTCCAATTATCGTTGCCATTGTAAGTCTATTAGGATGGAGATCACCATTTTATGTTATTGGAATTATTGGCATTATAAGTGCAATCTTCGCTTATAAATTTTTACGTAATCATCCCGAAGAACATCCTCTAGTTGGAAAATTAGAGCTGAGTTATATTCAAGGAAATAATTTTGACAACAAATCTAAAGGAAACGAAAAGCCAAAATCCCAGTGGACAGCGTTTCTAAAGCAGCGTTCATTTTGGATGATAGCAGTTGGTTATTTTGCAACCCTATGGGTCGTTCAGTTTTTCATGTTTTGGTTACCATACTATCTGCAGGCAACAAGGAATCTAACATTTAAGTCGATGGGATTTTATACAAGTATTCCATGGATTGCAATTACAATATCTGTTTTTATTGCAGGTTTAATTAGTGATAATTTATTAAAGCGAGGTTTTTCTCGTTATAAATCACGAAATTTTATTTGCGCTATAACTCTTACTATTTCTGGAATTGCTTTATTATTAAGTCGTACAGCAGTTACACCTGTTGGTAATATTTTGTGGATTAGCTTAGCACTTGGTATGGCAGGATTTTCTCAAACTCTTGCTTGGTCTATTGCTACTGACATTGGGCAGAAATATACGTCAACAGTAAGTGGATGGATGAATATGTGGGGATTTATAGCTGCTAGTATTGTACCTACTGTTGCCCCAGTTGTTGCCAAACTGTGGGGTTGGAATTCTGTACTATTAGTTAATGCTGGCGTCACTTTATTAGGTATTGTAGGATATCTTACGATTAATACCGATAAACCATTATGTACTAGGTAAATAATATTTTGAAATTACAAAAATAACTGTAAGAAGATTTAGTAAAAAACAAAATATAATATTTTGAAGGGAGATTGTGTTATAAATGAATATAGCTGATTTATTTAAGGGAATACCAACTGGTAATATTTGCGATTCGAACAATAGAGAAGGAAGTATGAATGAGGAAATTAAACCTCTTCATTATAAATTTGAGGTTACAGGCTATGCTATGACAGTAACCTGTGTACCTGGTGATAATCTTACTATACACAAAGCGATTACAGAAGCTAAACCGGGTTCAGTTTTGGTTATTGATTGCAAAGGATATACCGGGGCAGGCGTATTTGGCGAACTTTTTGCTACTTCCTGTAAAGCTTATGGTATTAAAGGAGTTGTTATTGACGGAGCATGTAGAGACAAAAAAGATATAATAGAAATGAACTTTCCCGTTTTTTCAAGGGGTGTAAATCCAAATGGAACACTAAAGGAAACCTGTGGAGAGATAAATTCAGTAATTGAATGCGGAGGATGTATTGTAAAACCTGGTGATATTATTGTGGGTGATGCTGATGGTATAGTTGTTATACCTCAGGAAAAAGCTCAGGAAGTTCTAGAAAAGTCACAGACAAAGAAAGCCAAAGAAGACAAATTAAAGGTTCTTTTAACTCAAGGCAAAACAACAGCGGAGCTTATGGGATTCGATAAAAAATGGAATAAGTAATTAATAGAATAAAGATCACGATATTATTAATTTAGCTAGAAAAAAGCCAAATTTTATTATTATTAAAAGAGTTATCAAATAGATATATAGAAGAATGTAAAAGCTGGCTTTTTATCCTATATTCAAAGTATTAGCATTTTATCTTAAAAAAATTTGCTAAAAAGTTAAAAAAGAAAAGTAATAGAAGAGTTGACACTGATACAGGAATGATTATTAGTGTAAGAGCTAAGAAAATGAGAGATTCAATTTAAAATATATATAAAGAAATAAGGAGAGTATAAATATAAAATGAAAATTAGAAGATTACCAATAGAAATAATTAAAGAATATAAAAAATTAGACACATCATCTATTACTGATGCCCTCGATAAACAGGGGATTGTTGGAGGATTGCTTGGGATCAAAGGAGTGGTAAATGACACTAGAGCATGTGGACAAGCATTTACAGTACACTATGTGCCATGTGGAATAAATAAAGGTACTGTTGGAGATTTCTTAGATGATGTACAAGAGGGAGATGTTGTAGTAATTGATAACAGTGGTAGAGAATACTGTACTGTCTGGGGAGATATAATGTCACAAGTTGCAAAAGAAAAAAGAATTGCAGGGACAGTTATTGATGGTGTTTGCCGTGATGTAAAAACGATACGTGAAATTAAGTATCCTATTTTCACAAAGGGAATTTATATGATGACAGGTAAGGATCGTGTTGAAGCAGATGCTATAAACATTCCTGTTGGTATCTCAGGAGTTAAAGTATGTCCTGGCGATTTAATTGTTGCAGATGAAAATGGTGTTGTATGTATTCCAATATCATCTGTAAAAGAAACATTAGAAATTGCAAAATCAATTGAAGCAACTGAAGTTCATATAGTAAATGCAGTTAAAGGCGGAAAAACTTTAAAAGAAGCCAGGGCTGAAATGGGATATCATACATTGCAAACTAAGGCCATAGATTGATTATTAATGAATTTGTTAAATTTAGTGAATGTATATGTGCAAACAGGGAAATTATCAAAATCCTTAGAAATTAATTTATATGAAGGTCTTTGGATAATTGTACTCAACTTGTTTGGGGCTGTAGTAAAAAGAACTGCAGCCTCTTCTTAATTTTAATTGTATAATGCAGGATACAATATAACTCAAATAATAAAAGTGCGAAACCCTCGCACTTTTGCTTTAAATAGTAGAACCTAAATGTTATTCATCAAATGCAGATAATGCAATGGGTAATGCCTGAATTACAATATTTCCGACAGCAGGAAGTCCCACTAAAATACTACTTATAATTTCTTCTCTCGTTGCTCCTAACTTTTTAGCATGTTTAACATGAAATGGTATACCACTTTCAAGCCCTGTAGAGGCTAGTACTGCTAAATAAGCAAGTGCTTCTGTTTTCTTATCAAGTTTACACGCAGTACCAAGTTTCTCAATAAGTTCCCCCACGCTTTTTGCTGTTCAGGTGCTTCTTTGGCAAAAGTCAAAAATGAATTACTTATACTCATAATGAACATATCCTCCTAATTTACAATGTCTTATAAAATTCTTTTAATTCTTGTTTTATATCGTTAGACAGAGAATGCCATCTAATTCCTTTTATTGCTCCTTTCAAAGCGTAAAGCATATTAATACAAGTTGTATCATCTTCTAATCTAATTCTACTAAGCGCTTCCTTGCTTCCAATATTCATAAGTGATTGAGGTGTATCTACACCTGCTTCAATGAGTTTTTTCTCAATTACTTTACTAATATTAGGAAGTTCGTGAAGTGTATTCATAATTTTACCTCCTTTTAAAAAAGCTATCATAATGTTCTGTAAAAGGTGTTCTTTTTATTGTAATTAATTTTTCGTAAAGTGGCAAATTATATTTATATAAGCATTATATCAGCACTTGTGATCTTAACACAAACTTTATATCCATGGTGATAATATTAAAAATGAAAATTGAAGGAGGGATGGAATGTGCTGGATATTTTATTTATTGTCGTGATTGTAGCGGGATTTTTATCATTTAAATATTTTACAAACTGGTGCGAAAAACAAATCAGTAAAAAATAATTTTGGATGGGAGGCCAATTTATGATTTTATTGGGTATTGTAGTTATTTTATTGTTTGTATATTTGTGCTATGCATTGTTCAATCCTGAAAAATTTTAATTAAGAGGAGGTTGTTGGTAATTATGGGAATACTGGAAACTGTAATTATACTTATTATTTTTGTCCTGCTGTGTATTCCAATGGGAAAATATATTTATAAAGTAGCAGAACACAAGAAGACTTTTTTGGATCCCGTGCTTGATAAGGTGGACAATTGTATTTACAGGATTTCGGGAATAACAAAGGAAGAGATGACCTGGAAGCAGTATATAATTGCCCTGTTGATTTGCAATGCCCTTCCGGCTGTGATAGCCTATATAATTTTGAGGCTTCAGTTTGTTCATTTATTGAACCCCAACCATATAGGCAGCATGGAACAAGGGCTTACCTTCAATACTGTAATAAGTTTTTTAACTAATACAAATCTTCAGGACTACAGTGGTGAATGGGGTCTCTCCTATTTCAGCCAGATGATTGTTATTACGTTTTTTATGTTTATCTCTGCGGCTACAGGATTTTCTGTGGCGCTGGCATTTATACGGGGGCTTGCAGGAAAGAAAAAGTCAGTTGGAAATTTTTATGTGGATTTTGTGAGAATTATAACCAGAGTACTTCTTCCACTATGTATTGTAGTGGCCATATTTTATATTCAGCAGGGTGTTCCCCAGACGCTGTCACCTAATAAAACCGTCACTACCATAGAAGGCAAACTGCAGGATATTCCACTGGGACCCGTGGCAAGCCTTGAATCCGTAAAACTGATTGGAACCAACGGCGGTGGATTCTTTGGAGGCAATTCAGCCCATCCATTTGAAAATCCCACACCCCTTACCAATATTATTCAAATACTTTCAATGCTGCTTTTGCCAGGGTCGATTGTGGTATGTTTTGGACACATGATTAAAAAGAAAAAGCAGGCTGTCGCCATATTTGCAGCCATGGGAATACTGTTTATTATTGGTATAGCAGTTTGCTATGCGTCTGAAAAAGCAGGCAACCCAGTTCTTTCACAAATCGGGCTCAGTCAGTCCATGGGAAATATGGAAGGCAAGGAAGTCAGATTTGGCATACCCATGTCGTCACTTTTTACCACAGTTACCACAGCGGCTACAACTGGAGCTGTAAACAACATGCATGACTCCCTGACACCAATAGGCGGAACAGTACCACTTGTAAACATGATGCTCAATGTGGTATTTGGTGGAAAAGGCGTGGGCTTCATGAACATGATCATGTATGCCATACTCACTGTTTTTCTCTGCGGTCTCATGGTGGGAAGAACCCCGGAATATCTGTCAAAGAAGCTTGAGGGCAGAGAGATAAAATTAATTGCACTTGCCATAATCATACATCCATTTTTGATATTGATGTTTTCAGCCCTGGCGCTGGTACTGCCGCAGGGTGTGGCAGGTATATCAAATCCGGGCTTTCACGGGCTTACACAGATAGTGTACCAGTATGCAAGCTCCGCAGCCAATAATGGCTCGGGATTTGAGGGACTTGCGGACAACACCATGTTCTGGAACACTACGGCAGGTTTGGCAATGCTGTTTGGAAGGTACCTTTCAATAATAATTTTGATGGCAGTAGCAGGATCTTTGGCCTCGAAAAAGGCGGTGCCTGTCAGTGAGGGAACATTTAGGACAGATAATGCAGTATTTACTTTTACATTGATATTTATTGTGATTATAATTGGGGCTCTTACGTTTTTCCCGGCATTGTCTCTGGGACCAATTGCAGAACAGCTTACACTGTAAATATCAAAAGGAGTGATGTGATTATGAAGAATAATAAATCTAAGTTTATTACAAGTGATATATTAAAGGATGCCATTATTGAGTCTTTTAAAAAATTGAACCCCAGGTATA
This sequence comes from Clostridium sp. MT-14, assembly GCF_042436595.1. Lineage (NCBI taxonomy): Bacteria > Bacillati > Bacillota > Clostridia > Eubacteriales > Clostridiaceae > Clostridium > Clostridium sp. MT-14. The sequence goes on along the minus strand of NZ_JBHMIY010000010.1, from coordinate 92,586 downwards.
TGTTTAAGAACCCTGTTATGTTCGTAGTGGAAATTGGTTTTTTCATATCCCTGATAAGTATCATCTTCCCCGGTATATTTGGAGATGTGGGGAATAACCTGAGAATTTATGATTTTATAGTAGCTGTAATTCTGTTTATAACTCTTCTGTTTGCAAACTTTGCTGAAGCAATAGCTGAAGGTAGAGGAAGGGCGCAGGCGGAAACCCTGAAGAAAACCCGTAAAGATACCAAGGCAAAGCTTTTGGATTCCAGGGGAAATATAAAAGTTATAAGTGCTGGAGAACTTAAAAAGAATGATATGGTTCTAGTGGAAAACGGGGATATAATTCCCAATGACGGTGAGGTTGTAGAGGGAATAGCATCTGTTGATGAATCTGCAATTACCGGTGAATCGGCTCCTGTTGTAAAAGAATCAGGAGGAGATTTTGCCTCGGTGACAGGGGGTACCAAGGTTGTAAGCGACTGGCTCAAAGTAAGAATAACAGCAGTTCCGGGAAAGTCCTTCCTTGATAAAATGATAAGTCTTGTGGAAGGGGCCTCGAGGCAGAAAACTCCCAATGAAATTGCACTCAATACTGTACTTGTAAGTCTTACTCTTATTTTTCTCATAGTGTTGGTGGCTCTTTATCCTATGGCCGCTTATATGGGAGTCAGTATTCCAATGTCCACATTTGTAGCACTGCTTGTTTGCCTTATACCCACTACAATAGGGGCACTTTTATCTGCTATCGGCATAGCAGGCATGGACAGGGTTACCAGATTCAATGTAATAGCCATGTCCGGAAAGGCGGTGGAATCCTGCGGTGATGTGGATACCACGATACTTGACAAAGCGGGAACCATAACCTTTGGAAATAGGTTGGCCGCAGAATTTATCCCGGTTAAGGGTGCAGATAAAAAGGAGCTTATAGATTATTCTGTCATATGTTCCTTTAAAGATGACACGCCGGAGGGAAAATCCACAGTAGAGCTTGGCTATAAACAGGGTTCCAATATAGATGAAACTGAATATGATGGTGCAGAATTTGAAGAATTTACGGCCCAGACAAGGATGAGCGGAGTGGATTTGAAGGATGGCACTTCTATAAGGAAAGGTGCCTATGATGCTGTAAGAGACAGGGTAGAAAAATTGAAGGGAAGTATTCCAGAGGATCTTCAATCAATAGTTGATAAAGTGGCAAGTCTTGGTGGTACACCTCTTGTACTATGTGTGGACAATAGGATATATGGAGTTATCTATCTCAAGGACACGGTTAAACCAGGACTTGTGGAGAGATTTAAAAGACTGCGTGAAATTGGAATCAAGACCATAATGTGTACAGGGGACAATCCGCTTACTGCAGCAACCATTGCCAAGGAAGCCGGAGTAGATGGATTTATTGCCGAGTGTAAACCGGAAGACAAAATAGTGGCAATAAAAAAGGAGCAGTCAGAAGGAAGGCTTGTAGCCATGACCGGAGACGGTACAAATGATGCACCGGCATTGGCCCAGGCTGATGTTGGCCTGGCAATGAACAGTGGAACCACTGCTGCAAAGGAAGCTGCAAATATGGTGGATTTGGATTCGGATCCCACCAAAATACTTGAAGTGGTTGAAATAGGAAAACAGCTTCTTATAACGAGGGGGGCGCTGACTACCTTCAGTATTGCCAATGATGTAGCCAAGTATTTTGCCATAATACCTGCCATGTTTATGGTTGTTATACCTAAAATGCAGGTCCTAAATATAATGGGATTGTCAACACCTTATAGTGCCATACTGTCAGCACTGATATTCAATGCAGTAATAATTCCATTGCTTATACCTACTGCCATGAGAGGTGTAAAATATAAGCCCATGAAATCAGAGGCAATGCTTTTGAGAAATATGTTTATTTTCGGACTTGGCGGGATAATTGCACCTTTTATAGGAATAAAAATTATAGATATGATTATAACTCCGCTGGTTAGAGTTCTCAACCTGGGTTAGATATTTATGAAAGGATGGTTTTAAAATGAAAAATTTTCAAAAGGCCCTTCGGGTGACCATTGCAATGATGATAATTTGTGGAATTATCTTTCCGCTTTTTATAACGGTGGTGGGTCAGGTTTTCTTTCACAAGCAGGCAAATGGCAGTATTGTAACTGTGGGCGGCAAAGAGGTAGGCTCTGAACTACTGGGCCAGAATTTCACCGATCCCAGATTTTTTAGAGGAAGGGTTTCATCTGTAAATTACAATACTTATACAAAAGAGGATACAAAACCGGGTAAAGACGGCAAAGCAGCTTATTCCGGAGTATCCTCCGGATCACAGAATCTGGCACCTTCCAACAAGGCACTGAAGGAAAGAGTTCAAAAAGATATAAATGATTTCTTGAAATTGCATCCAGGAGTGAAAAAAGAGGATATACCTACAGATCTTCTTACAAGCTCAGGTTCCGGGCTTGATCCGGACATAAGTCCTCAAGCTGCGGAGATACAGATACCTGCGGTATCAAAAGCAACCGGTATAGATCAAAACAGGCTGCGTCAGATAGTTAAAAAGTACACTAAAGGTGATACTTCCGTAAGCTTAGGTGAACCCAGAGTAAATGTACTTAAAGTAAATCTTGAAATAGCTTCAATTTTAAATAAATAATATTCATATTTAAAAATTGTGAGGAAAGTAAGTGAATGCCATTATGAAAAAGATCATCATTGTATTGCTCTTTTTAACTGTAATTGGTTGTATTTTGATTTTTTCCAATAGAGGATATTATAAAAATGACTACACAGGAAAGTATGAATGTCCTAAAAATAATGTACTGCTTATATTGTCTGCGAATAATAATTGTACTTTGATAAACACCTTATCTAGAGGTGCGGTATATATTGAAGCAAAATACAGCATAGAGGATAATGATATCAAGTTGATTCTAAATGAAGGAAGCTTGGGTTCATATAGAAAAATATACCTTAATGGCAGGATTAAAGGGCATAGTATTGAACTGTATAATTTTTATAATAACGGCACTGCTGTGTTCTATCTGAAAAATAGATTTGTACTGTTTAAGTGAAACGCTAGTGATATAATTGGATGTGCGGGTAAGGGTTAATTTTTAAATAATAGGAGTTGTTTTTTATGAACCAGTATAGAGGTCCAGATCCTGACTATCTTTTAAAGGAAGTTCAAAAAGATCAGATTGAAAATAAACGGGGAAAATTGAAAATATTTTTTGGATATGCGGCAGGAGTGGGGAAAACCTATTCAATGTTGAGGGAAGCCCGTGAAGTAAAGCAGCTTAAAAAAGATGTGGTAATAGGATATATAGAGCCTCACGGAAGAAAAGATACCATGGAACTGACCAAAGGGATTGAAAGTATAGCTCCAAGGGTGATCAATTACAGAGGTATGATCCTAAAGGAATTTGATTTGGATAAAGCGCTTTTGAGAAAGCCTGATATAATACTTGTGGATGAACTGGCTCATACCAATACAAAAGGCAAGAGAAACAAAAAGAGGTGGCAGGATGTATATGAGCTTCTGGATGCGGGAATTGACGTATACACCACACTTAATGTGCAGCATATTGAAAGTTTAAATGATGTAGTGGAGAGCATAACTCACGTGACTGTGAGGGAGACTATTCCCGACAAGGTATTTGAAGATGCAGACAAGGTGGAAATAATAGATATAGAACCAGATGAGCTCTTGAAGAGGTTCAGCGATGGAAAAATATACGGCAGGGATCAGGTAAGAAGGGCTTTTGATCATTTTTTCACCAAAAATAATCTGTATGCCCTGAGGGAAATTGCACTCAGGAAGATTGCAGACAGGGTAAATTATGAGGTGGAAATTGACAGACTTTCCAGGGGTCAGATTACCGTAGTGCCTACTTCGGATCAGATAATGGCATGCATAAGCTCTTCTCCTTCTTCTGCCAGAGTAATACGTACTGCGGCCAGAATGGCTGAAGTCTATCACTCAAAGTGGATAGTGCTTTATGTAAAAACTACCCAAAATCATGAAAATGAAAAGGATGATGTAAAAAGGCTGAATTCTTATTTCAATTTAACAGAACAGCTGGGCGGAGAAGTAGCTACCATATATGGAGACGATATATCTGACCAGATAATAGAATATGCCAAGTTCAGGAATATAACAAAAATTATAATAGGAAAGAACAATAAAAAGACCAGCAGATTGTTTCACTTTTATGCCAAAGATGTGGTTGACAAACTCATGGATTCCAATTCTTATATTGATGTCTATGTTATACCTAATTCATTATATGAGGAAAAAAAGAAAAGATTCTTTACAAAATTGAGTTTTAATTTTGATCTATCTCTGAGGGATATTTTGGAAGCCGCTGTAATTATACTGATTACAACTTTTATTGCCCTGTTTTGTGAATATGTTGGATTTTCTGAATCAAATGTATTTATGATCTTAATTTTGGGCGTTATAATTGTATACATTAAGACAAAAGGGTATTTCCTGGGAATAATATCGTCAATAATAGGGGTGGCCCTGTTTAATTATCTCTTTATTGAACCGAAGCATTCATTTCAATTTTATGATAAAAACTATTTGATTACTTTTGTAATAATGCTTGTCGTGGCATTTATTATTGGAAATTTAACCAACAGAATTCAAAAGAATGCTTCCGATTCGAATACCAGGGAAAGAAGGACACAGACCCTCTATAGAGTCAGCAGTAAGCTGCTCAGTGCAGTTGGGAATTCGGATGTGGCGTCAATAGGAATAAAGTATATTTCCAGGCTTATAGCAAGGACTATTGTGTGTTATCTATCAAAAGATGGAAAGCTATCTGCCCCTTTTGTTTATAATGATGATAATGGAAAATCTAAATTTTCTTTTTCAGATAAAAACGAGAATGCTGCAGCCTATTGGAGCTTTTTAAAGGGAAGAGAGGCTGGGGCAGGTACGGATACCTTTTATGGGGCTCAGGGGTATTATATACCTATAAAAGTCAGTGGAAAAATATTGGGAATCATAGGGGTGTCTTGCTCTGAAGGACTCCTTGAGCCGGATCAAAAATTCATAATTGAAACTATTACGAGTCAGATGGCCATTGCACTTGACAGGGAAATTCTTGTAAGCCAGCAGGAGGCTTCAAAGGTGGCTATTGACAGAGAAAGACTGAGAAGCAGCCTTTTGAGATCCATTTCCCATGATCTCAGAAGTCCCCTGGCAGGAATTAAGGGTACTATCAGTACAATCTTAGAAGACGGCAAATCCATAACTGAAGAAGTTAAGGAGAATCTTCTAACAGGTGTTTATGATGATACTGAATGGCTTATAAGACTGGTGGAAAATTTGCTCAGCATGACTAGATTTGATGATGGCAGTGTGAAAATCAATAAGAATTTGGAATTGGTGGAGGAAGTTCTTGCAGAGGCAGCACAGAGAAGTTCCAAGTATTTTAAAGATCATGAAATAAAAATAAGTGTTCCCGGTGAAATGATAATGGCCCCTATGGATGGAAAATTGATTGAACAGGTACTTATAAATTTAATAGACAATGCTGCAAAATTTTCTCCAAAGAAATCTCTTATACAGGTAAAGGCTTATGGAAAGGACAATGATGTATTTTTTGAAGTCATTGATGATGGAATAGGTATAGATGATAAAATATTACCACATATATTCGACAGGTTTTTTACAAATGGAAGTAAGATATCTGATTCCAGAAGAGGGGTTGGATTGGGGCTTGCTATATGTAAATCCATTGTGGAAATTCACGGTGGAAAAATTGTGGCTTTTAATAGAAAAAATGGAGGTTCCATTTTTAGATTCAATATTCCCGGTAAAAAGGTAATAGAGTAGAGAAAGGAGAATGACAGGTGGATAATAAACCGTATATTCTAGTAGTTGAAGATGACAAAATTATAAGAAGATTCATAACTACGTCACTGTCAGCTCAAAATTACAAGTACATTGAAACGGATAAGGGAAATGAGGCTGTGGCTCTTTCCATGTCAAATAATCCGGATCTCATAATACTTGATCTTGGCCTTCCGGATATTGATGGAATTGAAGTTATATCTAGAATAAGGGAATGGTCAAAAGTTCCCATTATAATTGTTTCCGCTAGAGAAAATGAAAGGCAGAAGGTTGAAGCACTGGACAGAGGAGCAGATGACTATCTGACAAAACCTTTTGGAATAGGAGAGCTGCTTGCCAGGATTCGCGTGTCATTGAGACACAGTGGTATGAACAGTGTTCAGGGAAAAAAGATGAAGGAATTTAGAGTTAAGGATCTGTATATTGATTTTGAAAAAAGAAAAGTGGTTGCAGCAGGCAAAAATATACATCTGACTCCTACGGAATTCAAAATAATGGAACTTTTATGCAGATATTCAGGCAAAGTGCTGACCCATAATTTTATTATAAACGAAATTTGGGGATCCGTTCTGGGCAGTGAAACCCAATCTCTCAGAGTATTTATGGCAAATTTGAGAAGAAAACTCGAAAAAGATCCTACACGACCTGAATATATATATACGGAAGTTGGAGTTGGTTACAGGCTTGTTGAGCAATAAATATGAAGCAAATTAACAATTAAATAACAAAACCCCGCTGTAAATTTTTATAAAAAAGGAATATAATTTAAAAAGAGAAGTCAATATTAAATAGGGGGTTTTCTTATGTTAAACGGAAAAAAAATTCGTGATATAAGGGTAGGCTTAGGATATACTACCTTAGATATTCAAAATCTTACTAAGGATACCAGTTTTGAAACTTCAATTTCAAAATCTTATTTAGAAGAACTGGAGAGGGGAGATAAGAAAAATCCAAGTCTTGACAAAGTTTCAGTAATAGCAAAAGTACTTGGCTGTAAGGTTGACGACTTAATATTGAGTGCATGATGGCTAGAAACTTCTCATAAATTTATTTGAATATTTTCAGAAATTTAAACAAAGAAAACAGAGCAGTTATAAAGTTGTATAGGAGATTTTATAACTGCCTTTTATATTTTAATCTGTATTTTATTGTTAATTGACTTTTCCCAATATTTATTCTATAATATGGATAATAATTAGTAATTATTTATATTCTTACATAATTGAGATGATTTCATGTATGAGAAAAATACGGTATATGTAGTGGGCAATGCCAAAACAAATACCGACAATGCCATTACACTCAGATTTAATTCATTTTATATAGGTTTTGTAGTGGATTTAAAAACAGATAGGATAATTGATTCGAGTTCATCTTCTACACTGAGGACTACAGATGAATTTATAAAATCCCTTTTGATGGGCAGAAGCCTTAAAACCTTTGATGATAAGTTGAAGGAAGAGGTTATAAAGCGATATCACGGCTCTTCTCAAAAGGCTATTATTGTAGCCTACAAAGATGGAGTCAAAAAATATAATGAAATGAAGAAAAGATATTTTTGATTTACTGTTTTATTTATGGTAAATGAGTTATCCTTATTTTAAAGTAAATGAAAGCCAGTAAAAGCAACAATGTGTGCTTTTGCTGGCTTTTTTGTATTATTTCAAGGAGGTATTTTAAATGAAAATACAAGATCTAAAAATAAAAAAGATATCCGTTCCACTTAAAACTCCCTTTAAAACAGCACTTCGCACTGTGGAAAAGGTAGAAGATGTTATAGTTGAAATATATACGGATACGGGGAATACAGGCTTTGGGGAGGCTCCGCCTACAGGAGTAATAACCGGTGATACTGCTGGAGCTATAATGGGAGCCATAGAGGATCACATAAAAAAAGCTATTGTAGGTATGGATATAGAAAACTTTGAAGCTGTAATACGGAAATTGAATGGGTGTATTATAAAAAACACCAGTGCAAAAGCTGCAGTGGACATAGCTCTTTACGATTTATACGGGCAGCTGTATAGAGCACCGTTGTATAAACTTTTGGGAGGATTTAGGAAAGAGATAAGTACAGATATAACGATAAGTGTAAACGATATTGAAAAAATGGTAAAAGATAGTTTGGATGCTGTAAAAAGGGGATACAAAACCTTAAAAATAAAAGTCGGAGAGAATTCTGAAAAAGATCTGGAAAGAATGAAAGCTATAAGACAAGCTGTAGGATATGATATTGACCTTAGAATAGATGCAAACCAGGGATGGAAACCCAAGGAAGCTGTAAAAGTATTGAGAAAAATGGAAGATGCAGAGCTCGATCTTGAATTTGTAGAACAGCCTGTTATAGCACAGGATATCGAGGGGCTAAAATTCGTCACAGATAATGTGTCCATTCCGGTTTTGGCAGATGAAAGCATGTTTTCACCAAGAGATGCTCTAAATATATTGCAGAAGAGGGCAGCGGATATGATAAATATAAAACTTATGAAAAGTGGTATGCTTCATATGTTGTCCTTATAGTTGATATGTGTTCGCTTATATGGATTCCACTTTCAAATTTAATATTTGGCAGAGATATAACAGCCACATGGGGGTTCTGGGGACTTAAATCCACTCAGGTTATAGGAATTTTCAGTATTATTTTTATAGTAACCATGACATTTATAGCTACCAAGGGACTGAAAAATATTTCGAAAGTTACTTCAGTTGGAGGTACTGCAGTTATGCTTCTAAATGTTTTCTTGATCATAGGTGCTCTGATTGTTCTTGCGGCAAACCATGGACAACTTGCACAACCTCTTAGTTTTACAGTATCTCCAAATCCTAAATATCACAGCACTCTTTCAATTTTATCTTTTATAGTTTTTGCCATATTTGCCTATGGAGGAATTGAAGTTGTAGCAGGGCTTGTAGATCAGACCGAAAAACCCGAAAAAAATTTCTCAAAGGGTATGACTATATCTGCGATAGTAATAACATTGGGCTATTCCATAGGTATATTTATGTGTGGAATCTTTACAAACTGGAAACAGGTACTTTCAAATCCAGATGTGCATTTGGCCAATGTTGCATATGTCATAATGCAGAATTTGGGTTATCAGCTTGGTATCAGTCTGAATTTAAGTCAGTCTGCAGCACTTTCATTAGGTGCCTGGGTAGCAAGATTTGTTGGCCTATCCATGTTCCTGGCATTGACGGGAAGCATTATAACACTGTTGTATGGTCCGCTTAAGCAGATAATAGAAGGTACTCCAAAAGGACTGTTCCCTGAAAAAATGACTGAGATAAAAGATGACATGCCCAAAAATGCAATGTGGATACAGTGTATTATAGTTGTTTTGCTTTTAGGACTGCTTACAGTTGGAGGGGAAGGTGCATCCAAGTTTTTTAACATAGTTGTAAGTATGACAAATGTGGCGTTGACAATTCCCTATATGTTTATAGCAGGAGCTTTTGTACCTTTTAAAAGGAAAAAGGAAATCAACAAGCCCTTTGTAATTTTTAAGAGCCATAGATCATCTCTGATCTGGGAAATAATTGTTGTATTTACTATAGGTTTTGCAAATTTGTTTACCATAATTACACCGGCATTTCAAGGTGATATGCAAAGCACCATATGGATGGCTGTAGGCCCTATATTTTTCTCTATTGTGGCATTTATAATGTATTCCAATTATGAAAAAAAGAATAAAATTTCAAAACAAAAAGTAGAAAGTCAGGAGGAATAAAGAATGCTGTATGAACAAATGCTAAGTGCAATGGATTTTAAAAAATTGAATTGTGCATTTATGGTGGAAAATCTTAAGACAGGAGAAAAAGCTGCCTATAATGAAAAAGTGGTTGTACCTTCTGCAAGCCTTATAAAAATACCTATAATGATGGAAGTATTTAAACAAGTTAAGGAGGGCAAACTTTCACTTAAGCAGAGAATAACAGTAGAAAATGATGTAAAAGTACCTTTTAGCATACTCAATCTTTTGGAAAGCGGCAGCAGTTATACTTTAAAGGATATAATAACTTTGATGATAATTCAAAGCGATAATACTGCAGCAAATATATTGATAGATCTTGCAGGCATGGATAATGTAAATGATTATATCAAAAGTTTAAAAATCAAAGATACGACGCTTCAGAGAAAAATGATGGATTCGTTGGCTAGAAAAGAGGGAAGAGAAAATAAAACAACTGCCTCAGATATGGTAAAATTTTTTGAGATCATCTATAGAGGTGAGAAGTCTGGAGAACCTTACAGTATTATGATGAAAGACATATTGATAAATCAGCTGGATAATAGTGTTATGAGGCTTGATGTTCCAGATGAAACTACTATTGCCCACAAGACGGGAGATTTGGATGGAATAAGCCATGATGTGGGCATAGTGTATCTTCCTAATGTGGATTATATTTTCTGCGGGCTTACCTGGAATGCTGTCACCAATAATTTTGCAAGGAAGACAATTGGAAGAATTTCCAGGATAGCTTATGATTATTTTATATCACTACAATAAGATTTAATCTAATAACTGGCTGCTGTTAAAAAGAAGCCAGTTATTAATATTTAAAGAATATGGGAAATTAATTTGAATTTATGTTATTATGTTATATACTAAATTCAGGAAGAAGGTAGGCTTATGTTGGATTTATGTTTACTTGGATGTGGAGGAAGTATGCCGGTCCCGGGCAGATACCTTACTTCAATGATAGTTTCCTATAAGGGAAGAAAACTTCTTATAGATTGTGGTGAAGGTACACAGCTGAGCTTGAAAATTTTAGGGTGGAAAATAAAGAATATAGATGTTATTTTATTTACACATTTTCATGCAGATCATATAGCAGGATTGCCGGGGCTGTTACTTACAATAGCTAATTCAGGAAGGACGGAACCCATTAGCATAATAGGACCTGAGGGCCTTTTGAAAGTGATAAATGGACTTAGGGTTATAGCACCCGTGCTTCCGTATAAAATGAATCTGATTGAACTTTATGGAAAGGGCAGCTGTTATAAAAAAATAGGAGACTTTAATATAAATATATTATCGGTAGATCACGGTATACCCTGTCTTGCATATTCTTTAGATATAGTTAGAAATAGAAAGTTTGACAGAGAAAAAGCTATTAAAAATAAAATACCCAGGAGATTTTGGAGTAAACTTCAAAAAGGGGAGGTTGTAAGGAATAAGGACTATATATACACTCCAGACATGGTGCTTGGACATAAGAGAAGGGGACTAAAGATATCCTATTGTACGGATTCCAGGCCCGTTGAAGAACTGGTGAAATTTATTCAATATTCTAATGTGTTTATTTGTGAGGGGATGTACGGTGATGATGAAAGCATTGAGAAGGCCATTCGGTATAAACACATGGTATTTTCAGAAGCGGCACTTCTTGCCAGAAGGGCAGAAGTAGGGGAATTGTGGCTTACTCATTTCAGCTCTTCCATGCCTGAACCACAGCTGTATTTGGAAAATGCCAGAGAAATATTTGAAAATACTATAATAGGAGAAGACAGATATGTAAAAAGTATCAACTTCGAGGATTCACAAGAATAACTAAATGTAAAATAAATAGATTTAATCCTGTAGAAATATTGTATATTTTACCGTATAATAGAATATGTAATTATCAGAAATAAAATAATGCCAGTCCTGAGGTGATTTTACTGTGATAGAATATCATAAGGATATAGAAAGTTTACTGGAAAATTTGAAGGATGATGTGATTTCTTCAAAAAACAGCTCCCTGATGACTATTAATAAGAACATGTTTATGCTTTACTGGAAAATTGGAAATTTAATTTTAATGAGGCAAAACGAAGATTGTGAAGATGAGTTTATAAGTACTGCAGCTCAATATTTTAGAACTCAATTCCCAAATAATTTAGGTTTTTCAGAAAAAAATTTAAAAAATATGCTTAATTTTGCTGTGGAGTATGAGTCTCAGAATCTTGTACAAAATATAGCCTCTAAGATAAGCTGGTCTTGCAGCGTAGTTCTCATAGATAAGATAAGATATGCAGATAAAAGAATGGAGTATATGAATGAGGTTATAAAAAAAGGTTGGACCATGGAAAGATTAGTTAAGGAAATAGATCTACACTGTGGTATGGCAGGAAATGACGAAGAAGATACTCATGAAGAGAAAAAACAGGATGGAGAAGAACAGTTTTTTGAAAATAAAGATATTATTACATCAAAAGTGGACAACTTTTCCCAGAATGACGATAATGATAAAAAGGAAAGTATAAACGATTCACCTTTCATAAAAGATATAATTTCAAGTGAAGAGATGGATCAAACATCTAAAAATGAAGTGAAGGATTATTCTTTAATATTAAGGGATGAATATTTAATAGATTTCATGGGTTATTTAAATGAGGGAAAAAGAGAATATTTTCAGGAACAATTCATAAAGTGCACAATAGAATTTTTTTTAGGATTAAATTCTGGATTTGCATTAATTGGCAGCAGATACCATGTGGAATTTTCTGGAGGAGATTATTATATAGACTTACTTTTCTATAATTTAAAGCTGAAATGCTACATAGCAGTTGAATTGAAAATTGGAAAATTTAGGCCTGAATATATGGGCATTTTAACTTTTCATCTTTCCATATTGGATGAGTCAGTCAAAGGTAAAGATGATAGCAGTTCCATAGGCATAATTATCTGCAAGGATGATGAAAAATTAATTGTACAGTATGCTTTTAAGGATATGGAAAAACCTGAAGATGCCGAGTATAGGTTGAATGAAGATATCCCACCACAGCTTCAGGGAATGTTGCCTACAGTAGAGGAAATAGGCTGTGAAATTAGGGAGAGATTGAAATTTGTATAATTTTCAAGCAAGTATATTGATGTCAGGCTTCAGGTAAATGTATAAACCTGAAGTTTTTTTATCCGAATTAGCAAACTCCATCTAAACCTAGGAATTACTTGATTAAAGAAAGTAGGATTTAATATGGAATCAATGAAGAGAAATATAATTATTGCAACAATGGTGGCCATGTTTCTTGCAGCTGTAGAAGGGACTGTGGTAACTATTGCTGTTCCCACCATAATAGAAGATTTAAACGGATTTGCGCTCATAAGCTGGGTGTTTTCCAGCTATCTGCTTACCTCTGCTGTAACAACTCCTATATATGGTAAGCTGGCGGATCTGTATGGTAGAAAAAATACCTTGACAGCTGGAATAGCAATATTTTTAGTTGGAAGTTTTTTATGTGGACTTTCTCAGAATATATATTCACTTATAATGTTTAGAGCTCTGCAGGGAATTGGAGCAGGTTCCATATTTACGATTACATATACCATAGTGGGAGATGTATTTTCAATTTCGGAAAGGGCAAAGGTTCAAGGGTGGCTGAGTACGGTATGGGGTATAGCTAGTTTGATAGGTCCTTTTTTTGGAGGATTTTTAATAGATACTTTATCCTGGCACTGGATATTTTTTATAAATATACCATTTGGTGTAGTATCCATAGCTCTTATTCAAAAAAATCTTCAGGAGAATTTTGAAAAGAGAAAGAGAAAAATTGATTATCTCGGTGCTGTAATTTTGACAGCTGCCATTGTACTCCTTTTATATGGATTTTTAGCAGGAGGAGATGGTAAGAACGAAAATATAATTTTATCTGTGATATGCATAGTATTGTCTTTGATTTTTTTAATTCTTTTCTATTTTAAGGAGAAAAAATCAGAAGAACCCATTGTTCCCTTTGAAATATTTACAAGACTCAATATTATTGCAAATATTATAAGTTTTTTGGAATCTGCTTCATTAATGGCAATTGATGTTTATGTACCCTTGTACATTCAAAATGTACTGGGATTTGGAGCAACTATCTCGGGACTCTGTATGTCGCCTATGTCGTTTACATGGCTTTTATCTTCAATATTTTTGGCGAAATGTATAGAAAAATATAGAGAAAAATATATTATTTTGATATGTTCAATTATAGTACTTGTGGGCAGTGTACTGATGCCTGGATTTAATATTGATTCCTCTCTATTTTTAGTCATGCTGTGTGTATCTGTTCTGGGGTTTGGTTTTGGTGGAAATTTTACTACACTCACTATAGTAGTACAATCTTCTGTGGGTTATTTTATGAGAGGTGCTGCCACTGCATCCAACTCACTTTTGCGTAATTTAGGTCAAACTATAGGAATAAGTGTATTTGGAAGCATATTTAATTTGAATATACTGAGGTATTTTAACAATATGGGCATTTCGGGGATAGATTCAAACAACTTGTATTCCAATGCAGCTGTCCATATTAAAGTGCCTTTACAGCTTGTAAAGGAATCTTTGAATTCAAGTCTTTACGTAGTCTTTATAGGTGTTATTGTATTAAACGTGGTATCTTTACTTCTTTCTTTATTTTTACCGAAGGATTTTAAAAAATGTGATTAAAAATTTGAATCTAATAAAATGAAGCCGGAAAGATCTTTACTTTCTGGCTTTTTATTTAAGTTATTATCAAATTATTGCACTTAGGTTCATACAATATAATAATAGCAATTATAGAAAGGTTTGTTTATGGGCAAAAGAGATGGTTACTATATTGAACTGGATGAAATAGCTGAAAATATGCTAAGAGGTGCAAATTTTCTTGGCTGTGGTCATAATGGTATAGTTTATTTACTTGAAGATAATAAAGTCATTAAAATATTTAGAAATAAATATGTGTGTAAAAATGAGTATGATATATTGAAAAAAACAAGTAAAAGCAAGTATTTTCCTGAAGTATATTTTCACGGGGATTACTATATTGTGAGAAGTTATATAAGTGGAGAAAGGCTTGATTATTATATTAAGCAGAATGGATTGAATAAGGAGATAGCAGTAAATATAATTCAGCTCATAAAAGAATTTAAAAAATTAGGATTCACCAAATTGGATATAAGATGCAAGGATTTATATTTAGATGATGATTTTTCTATAAAAGTGATAGATCCAAAAAATAATTATTCCAAGAATTGCGATTATCCTCGACATCTTATGAAGGGATTGAGCAAATTGGGAGTACTTGATAATTTTCTAGAGATTGTAAAGAAAGAGTACAGTGAGGATTATGGAAAATGGAATTTCAAGATACGGAGATACTTAAGAAGAGGGATAAAATAGATAGAAGAATAAATTGGATTTTATTATAAAATATGCTATAATTAGCATGGATATTTTGTCAATTTAATTATTTATTTAATAGTATAAAAAAAGTATCAAAAAAGACCTTGTAATAGGACTAATTTATTCAAAAATTTTCCACATATGTATAATAACATACAAAAGAGGAGGGTAAACAGTTATGGAAAATAATAATGAGCAAAGAACTCATCTGAAATTCAAAATTTTGTCTGCACCTATGATTATAATAGCTGTAGTTATTGTATTAATAGCATCTATATCGATATGGATAGCCAGAAGTAAAGTCATGTCGCAGTTGGAAACTGACGGGGTAATGATTACTAATCATATATCAAGCAGCATGACCAGTAACGCAGATGCTGTAGAAACGTTAAATAGTTCTATAGAGACCAGGATAAGTACTTTGGCAGGATTTATAAAAGACAATAGAGATAAAATAAATAATAATTATTTAACTGTCCTGGCAAAAGAGTTTCAAGTAGATGAGATAAATGTAACAGATCCGAAGGGGAAAATAATATATTCAAATCTACCTGCCAGTTTGGGCTATGTGTATAAAGATGGAGATGCTTCTTATAAAATATTAAAGGGTGGACAGAATGTTGTCATGGAGGATATGAGGAAGAGTACTAAGGGTGACAATTATTATAAATATGGGGCTATAAAAAATGCAGATGGTGGAATTATTCAGATAGGAGTGCTGGCAAATAAAGTACAGAGTTTAACATCTGAAATGCAGCCGCAAAATATAGTGAATATGTTGGGCAAGGATGAATCCATAGTATATGCACTTTATATGGACAATAATTTAAAGGTAGTAGCTCATACGGATAAAAGCAGAATAGGAATCAAGCTAAACAACGTAGGGAGCAAGACTGCTGCAGTAGATGGAAAGCCTTACTCATCTAAATTTAAATATAAAAATCAAGTTTCTGTATACGATGTGATATACCCTGTAAAAGTCGATGGAAAAACAGTTGGCGCCATAGATGTAGGCATTTCAATGGAAAATGCCAATAAAGCTGTTTATAACATCATTGGAATAATTGCAGTGTTATCCATTATAGCTTTTGCTATCTGTGCGTTTATATTGATTAAAATATCCGGAAGCATAACAAAACCATTGGAGGAGTTAGTTGGTGTATCTAAAAAGATATCAGAGGGAGATTTGGATGTTAAAATAAAAGTGGACAGCCATGATGAAATTGGAATACTGGCAGATAGCTTTAAGAATATGAGTGAAAGTCTTAAAAATACCATTGGAACTATAAAGAATAATTCACTGAAGGTAAGTTCAATGTCTTCGGATCTGAAGACAAATGCTGGTCAGATGACCGGGGCTGCAAATGATGTAGCGAGTGCAGTACAGGAGGTAACCAAAGGCACTACCCAGCAGGCAAACGATTTGGTAGGCATATCAAACAGCATGGCAGGGCTGGCAGATGAGCTGCAGAACATATATGGTAAACTTTCAGAGGTTAAGGAGAGCTCAAATACAGCTGATGCTGCAGTGGGAGAAGGAAGGCAGCAGATAGATCGTCTTCTAGAATCGATAAATGATGTAAGAGAATCCTTTGGAGTGGTTTCTGAGAAGATAAATGGACTCGGAAGCAGTGTATCAAAAGTTGGAAGTATAACGGATGTAATAAATGGAATACTGGATCAGACCAATTTGCTGGCATTAAATGCAGCGATAGAAGCTGCAAGAGCAGGAGAAGCGGGAAAAGGGTTTGCAGTAGTGGCAGAAGAAGTAAGACAACTGGCAGAGAAATCCAAGGAATCCACGGAGCAGATACAACATATCATACAGTCCATAAGCAGTGAAACAAAAGATGTAATTTCGACTTCAGATAAGGTAAAGGGCCTTGTTGAAAATCAGGAGGGTACGGCAAAAGTAGCTAAGAACTCTTTTGAAAAAATATCGGATGCAGTTGGGAACATAAGGCCTCTTCTGGAAAACACTTATAATTCCTTGAAAGCAACTGTCAAATCAAAAGATGACGTTTTGAGTAAAGTTGAATCCGTAACTGCGGTTTCTGAGGAAACGTCTGCCTCTTCACAGGAAATATCTGCCTCTTCAGAGGAGATGTATGCATCTTCGGAAAATGTAGATAAATATGCATCCGAGCTTAATGATATTGTAGATAAATTGAGTGAAGAGACAAATAAGTTTAAAATATAAATAATTAAATTAGCTTATTTTGTAAAAAAGAACCTTGAATTTATTGGGGTTCTTTTTTATCATATATTGTAGAACTCATATTCTCAAATATAAAAGATCGGAGGAAAGAATCTTGATTTTTATATCAACAACATTGTACTGTGAGGCAGAGCCATTCATAAAGAAATTTTCTCTAAAAAAATATAATGTTATAAAAAAATTTCAGGTTTTTAAAAATGATGAAATTGCAGTTATAATAAGTAAAAGAGGTGCTTTAAATATAGCCAGTGCCTGTGCTTATATTGCGGGCAAGTTTGATATAACTGAGTATGATACTTTTATAAATATAGGACTGTGTGCAAGTAAAAATAAGAACTTAAAAACAGGCGCCACAGTGCTTTGCAATAAGATAGTGGACAGTGGCACCAATAGAGATTTTTATCCTGATATGATATTTAGGCACCCTTTTGAGGAAGGATGCCTGGAAAGCTGTTCTGGAATTTTAAATAATGAGCGGTTTGAGGAATTAAAAGGGGATATTGCAGATATAGAAGGAGAAGGAGCTGCTTTTTTTCAATCTGTATCTATATTTCTGCCACCTCATAGGATTTATTGTTTGAAAATAGTGTCTGGACAATTAGGAGACAGTGAACCGGAGTCAAAAAAAACAAGTGGTTTGATTGAAGAAAATTTAGAGAAAATTTGCAGCTGGATACTTGATATTGCCTGTGGGTGTGCAGAGCCCAGCGATGTATTGGATGAAAACGACATGAATTATATAAATGAAATTGCATGTAATTTCAATTTGTCGGTGTCTATGCAGCAGAAACTTAAAAAATTGGCAAAATCCTATAAAATAAGAAATGATAATTTATTACTTGCCCTTGAGCCTTTTACCCAGATTTACTGTAAAAACAAAGGAGAGAGGAAGATATATTTTGACAAATTGGAAGAACAACTTAAATTTATCTAAGTTTTCTCATATTTATGTAGAAGATAGAGTTCTTCAGCATGAAAATACTAAAATCATTCTTTCAAAGCTAAAAAATTCAAAGATAATAAGGATAAAGCATTATAAAGATGTTTTCTGCAGACACAACCAAACTTTTTCAGTGCAGAAAAGGTCTGCTAAATTGATATTGGCATATAATGATGGAAATTTAATTTATGAAGGTGCTAAAGTCTGTGATGATTTTGGAAACAAATATTTTTATTATACATCATCCATAATGAATTGTGTGTATAATTGTGAATACTGCTACCTTCAGGGCATGTATTCTTCGGCCAATATAGTTGTATTTGTGAATATAGAGGATGTTTTCTATCAGATAAGCTGTATTTTAAAGAAACATCCTGCATATATATGTATATCCTATGATACGGATATGATGGCTCTTGAAGGCATAACAGGATTTTTGAAAAAATGGATGAAATTTGTTGGGGAAAATGATAATTTAAAAATAGAAGTTAGAACTAAAAGCTCTAATTTTAAAAGTATAGAAAATATTAAGCCCATGGATAATGTGATACTTGCATGGACAATTTCGCCTAATGAAATTGTTCGGAACTATGAGGCAGGTACTCCAGACTTAGATTCAAGGTTGAAATCCGCTAAGAATGCGCTGGATAATGGGTGGAGAGTTAGAATATGTTTTGACCCCATATTGTATGTTGAAAATTGGGATAAATATTATAAAAAGTGTATAGAAGAGACCTTTAGGGTTATTCCGGCAAATAAAATACAGGATGTGAGTATAGGGGTTTTCAGGGTTTCAAAAAATTATTTTAAAAATATGGTAAGGTTGAATCCCAGATCTCTTTTGCTGGCCTATCCTTTTGAGATACAGGATGGTGTGTGTACTTATTCAGAGATGCATCATAGGAAAATGACGAATTTTGTATACAGCATAGTTTCGAATTATGTCGATAGGAATAAAATATTTGTGCAATAGCAGGCAGTCTTGAGATCTTGTATTCATCCATTGAAATGAAAAAGTCAAAAATTTCTGTATTTTATAAAAATATATTTTGGTATATAATATATATAGATTGTTAAAAATAACCGTAATCAAAGGGGTGATTAAAAATGTCAAGAATTATCATTTCCACAGGGAAATATATACAGGGAAATGGAGAACTCAATAGAATAGCTAGCTATGTTAAGGAACTTGGAGATAACTTTTTTATAATAGCCAGTGAAAATGGAATCAAGAGAACGAAAGAGAAAATAGAGGAGAGCTTTAAAGGAAAAAACTGTTCGCTGTATTTTGAAGCTTTTAATGGAGAGTGTTCTAAGAATGAGATAGACAGACTACAGGGAAAATTAAAACAGAATAACAGCAATGTTGTAGTTGGAATAGGCGGGGGTAAGATATTTGACACTGCAAAGGCAGTGGCTTATTATTCAGGCACTCCAGTTGTAATAGTTCCAACTATAGCAGCTACTGATGCACCTTGCAGTGCGCTTTCTGTGATATATACAGATGAAGGTGTATTTAGTGAATACCTAGTACTTCCCAAAAATCCAGATATGGTACTCGTAGATTCATCAATAGTGGCAAAAGCCCCAGTGAGGCTTCTTGTTTCAGGAATGGGGGATGCTATGGCAACTTATTTTGAAGCCAGAGCCTGCGTTAGATCAGGAGCGGTTACTATGGCAGGGGGTAAAGCTACAAAGGCTGCTTTTGCACTTTCGAGGTTGTGTTATGATACATTATTGGAAGATGGACTTAAAGCTAAATTATCTGTTATAAATAAAGTACCTACAAAGGCACTGGAAAACATAATTGAGGCAAACACTTATTTGAGTGGAGTTGGATTTGAAAGCAGCGGCTTGGCAGCTGCCCATGCTATTCACAATGGATTTACAGCAATCAAAGAGTGTCATAGTCTATACCATGGAGAAAAAGTTGCCTTTGGTACTTTAGTCCAACTGGTTTTAGAAAATAGCCCTATGGAAGAAATAGAAGAGGTAATGGATTTCTGTGTTGAAGTCGGGCTTCCAATTACTTTGGCGGATCTGGGAATCAATGAAATAAATGAGGAGGATATAATGAAAGTGGCGGAGATTTCCTGCGATAAGAATGATACTATGGGAAATATGCCATTTGAAGTTACAAAAGAAGATGTCTATTCGGCAATACTTACTGCTGATGAGCTCGGAAAGGTGTATAAGTAGATAATGACAGCCATTGTATAACAAATAACCGCCAGCTTCTGATCATACTTTAAATCAAAAGCTGGCGGTTATTTGTTTGTAGATTATGTTGTCAATTAACTACAAATAAATGCTTATTACTGCAAAATGTCCAGAGTGAGTTCAGTTATTATTTTTGCAAGCACGCTTTCAGCACCTTCATTTAAATTTACATGGTTCTTCATTATTCCATCATAGCTTCCATGAGTGAATTCATCTACCAGAGTTTTGCCGCTTGAGTTTTTTCCAAGAAACCATTCATAGCAGGCATAGGCTTTATCCAGATATTTTTGATCTTTGAATATGTTATAGGCTTCTGTATACATGATACATGTTCCACATGCCTCTAGCGGCTGTTCGTCAAATTCGGAGGGAGTTGCATCTCCCTTTTTAAACCAGGTATTGCTGCCAATAGGTTTGAAATAATCTTTTGCAAAACAGAGTTTTTCTAAAAAATTTAAAGACTCAATTGCTGTATCCAAATAGCTCTTGTTATTTAAAGTGCTTCCGCTTTTTAATAAACTCAAGGGAAGTATGGCGTTTCCGTAAGTTAAGCTATTCTCGAACCAATGCCAGGAATTTTCAGAATGAGTTTGAAAATTATCCATAAGGTATTGACATATTTCTACTATCTCGTTTTTTAAAATATCAATTAGATCGTCCGTGCTTCTTATTGGGGTATTGTTGACCTCTACAATTTCAATGCCATTCAAATACTTATCTAGAAGCTCGTTACTTATTGAAGAGTGTTTTTTCTCCAGAAGAGCTTTGTAAATAAGATTTAGTCCCAGCAGGGAATAAACTTTTCCTCTCATGTGAGTTAATGAAGATATATTGGGAATCGCCCTATATATCATAGTTAAAATTGCAGATTTTATGGATTCTGGTACACCTTTTGATTTAAAGGTATATCCCAGTGCCCACAAACATCTTCCAAAGCAGTCTTCAGATCCTTCTTCTTCCATGAAGTTTCTATTATAATCCATGAAATTTTTAAAAGTTCCTTTTTTGTTTTGAGCATATAATAAAAAGGAAGTATATGTGAAGATTAATTTTAAATATTTTTTACTTTTGAATTTTTCATAGAGCATTACAGCCGCAATTAAAGCTCTCGAGTTGTCATCTGTAGTATAACCGGAATTTGGATCTGGCGCTGAAAATACACTGTGCTGAATAATTCCAGTATCATCAGTCATTATAAAAATAGGTATTGAATGTTCCTCCTCAAAAATACGCATGTAATTTACACCACCTGTTTTGTAATTTTACTAGCTTTAATTGTATTTAAAAATAAATTTTCATATTGTTTTGCAACATAGGGCCATTTCATTTTTTTACCTAAGTTAGACATATTTTTTTCCATGTTTCTCATGACTGTTGGATTGTCTAGTAAATATGTTATAGCCTGGGCTAGGGAAGTTGAATTCTTGAATTTTGCAAGTATTCCCCTATTGTCATTTAACATTTCCTCTGCATATCTATAGGGAGTGGATACTATTACTTTTCCATATCCAGCAGCATAGGCCAGTGTACCACTTACGGCCTGCTCACTTGCCAAATATGGTGTCATATATATGTCTGATAAAGTTAAATACTGTACTATTTCTCTCTTGGTAAGATATTTGTTAACAAATTTTACGTTGTTCTCTATATGAAATTTTGAAACTAAATTCTGCAGCTTGTTTCTATAAGCTTCTCCCTCAACTTTTTTTACACAAGGATGAGTCTGACCAAGTATTAGATAAAGCACTTCAGGATGGGTTTTAACCACTTGATTTATAGCTTCTATGCCGTATTCTATACCTTTTCCGGAGCTTAAGAGCCCAAAAGTACTTATGATATTTCTGCCATCATACCCCAAACTCCTCTTTAAAACATCTTTATTTTCTACAGTAATATCCGGTACTCCATGGGGTATTACTATGATTTTATTTTCCGGTATATCATATACTTGATTTAAAATTTTTATGGAATTTTCTCCCATGGTAATAATTTTTTTGCTTTTACCGCCCAGTATTTTAAGTATTTCCCTCTGCTTTTCATTTGGATTTGACAGTATGGTGTGAAAAGTTGTTATGAAAGGAATTTTTAAGCCCCTAATAAAATCCAGTAAATACTCCCCGCAGTCTCCACCGTATATTCCATACTCGTGTTCTATTACAACTAGATTCGTATCGGAATTATTTATCAAATTTGCAAGATGTATATAGGTTTTTCTATCAAATTGATTTACAGTAAACCATATGTCATTCCCATATTTATAATTTTCGTCATTGACAGCAGCTATTTTATAATTGTTAGAGGGAAATGCATCTCCCAGATTTTTAATTAAATCAGCAGTAAAAGTAGCTATTCCACATGCCCTGGGTGGATAAGTACTTAAAAAAATTATGTTTTTATCCAATGGTATCACCTCTTTAGTTTTCTTATATAGCAAGCAGATTATTATCATAATCCTTTGAAACATAGGCTGTATTGAGAAGGTTACAATATTTGTCTATAATGCAATCTGAGCCTATTACAGAATTTGTTATATTTACATTCTCGTTTATTTTTATTCTATCCCAAAGTATACTTCTACTTATGGTGCTCATTTGGTCTATTAGACAATTGTTTCCTATAACGGTGTAAGGGCCTATTTGGGCATTGGAGTCTATAATAGAATTATTGCCAATAAACACCGGTCCTATTATTTTTGCATTTGGATGTATTTTTACATTTTTACTTTTAAAGATTATGTTCTTTATATCTGAAATATTATTGGTTTTTATAAATTTTTCACAGCTGCTGTGAAGTATATCTATATGTGCCTGTATATATTTCTTCAAAGTTCCAATGTCAATCCAATAGTCGTTGTATTTATAAGCAGCCATTTTGTAATGTTTTTTAAGTAATAGAGGATAAACGTCCTTTTCTACAGAAACCACTTTGTTTTTTGGAATTTCTTTAAAGACATCTGGTTCAAATACATAGACTCCAGCATTTATCCATTTTGAATCTGTTTCCCCTTCTTTAGGTTTTTCTTTAAAAGCATTTATATAATTATTTTTATCAAATTCTATTACTCCATATTGAGAAGGATCTTTAACCTTTGTCATAGCTATGGAAACTGAGGCTTTCTTTTTTTTATGATATCGTACAAGCTCTCTGTAGGATATGTTATTTACTATATCAGAATTTAAAACTATAAAAGTATCGTCAAAAAATTTTTCGGAATTTTTTATGGCACCGCCTGTGCCCAGGGGAATATCCTCAGATACATAATCTATTTTTATTCCTAATTTTGAACCATTATCCAAATAATTTTTAATGTAATTTGATTTGTAGCACGTACTCAGGACTACTTCAGTTACTCCAGCTTCCTTTAACTTTGTTATCACCCTTTCTATAAGCGGTTTTCCCATAATTGGAACCATGGGTTTTGGCAACTTGTTTGTTAGAGGTCTTAGTCTGGTACCTTTACCCCCAGCTAAAAGTAATGCTTTCATGTTGATTCCTCCCTTATGTTAATTAAATTTCTTATATTGAATAAACACTCTTATTTTATAAAGAATGTTATCTATCAAGTAAATTTAAATTATCACATATAATTGTATATATTAATGGAAAGCATATAATATTCATCAATAGTATCTTCAGGTAGCATTTATAACTATTGCTGAGTCTTCTGTATATAGTAGAAAGACCAGTTTAAGATATGAATTTACAGCTATGAAATTAAGAGTTTTTCAAATCATCACGATATTATCACTATTTACTGCCATGAATTGCTAATAAACATATTGTAATATAATAATATTATTATGTCAACAACAAATTTTTCCTTTACTGGTTATTTAATTCTCTATTTTTAATTTTAGCACTTCACTGTAATTGGAATTTAAAAATAATGTTATAATAAAGTAAAGAATAGTAACTATGTTTACAAAATTATATTGTTTAAGGGGGATTTTTATGAAAAAGAAAATAAGTGTATTTATTATGGCATTAGTACTTATAGTATCAACTTTATTTGCAGCAGGTTGTTCCAATGGATCCGACAGTACTTCATCTGAGCCTAAAAAACAGGCAATTAAAATTGCGGCTTTGAAGGGCCCTACCGGGATGGGAATGGCAAAACTTATGGAAGATAAGCAGGATTACAGCATAACCTTATATGATTCACCGGATCAGATAACATCAAAACTTATAAATGGAGAGATAGACGGGGCAGCAGTCCCTTCTAACTTGGCTTCTATTTTATATAATAAAACTAAAGGTGCAGTGAGACTAGTTGGAATAAATACTTTAGGTGTCTTATATATTGTTGAAAATGGCAGTACAGTAAAGAGCATAGAGGATTTAAGAGGGAAAACCATTTATTCAAGTGATAAAGGTGCTACTCCTGAATTCATATTGAACTACATATTGAGAAAAAACGGTCTGGAACCAGGGAAGGACGTAATTGTTGACTATAAGATGAATCACAGCGATCTGGCGGCAGCAGTGGCATCTAAAAAAGTAAATTTGGCAGTACTTCCGGAGCCTTTTGTAACTACTACAAAGATGAAAGACAGTAGTTTGCAAGTCCCCATAAATCTTACTAAGGAATGGGATAAGGCCTCCAATGGACAGAGTAAGTTGGCTATGGGTACTGTTGTCTTTAGAAAATCTTTTATAGATAAAAGGGGAAAAGATCTAGATAATTTTTTAAATAAATATAAGGAATCTGTGAATTTTGTAAATTCCAATAAGCAAGAGGCAGGAAAGCTTATTGAAAAATATGGCATAATACCAAAAGCTAAAGTGGCTGAAATGGCTATCCCAGGCAGCAATATAGTATTTATAAATGCCAAAGATGGAAAACAAATTCTTCAGAAGTTTTATGAAGTTTTATATGACAGTGATCCAAAATCTGTTGGAGGAAAGGTACCAGATGAAAATTTCTATTACATTGGAGACAAGGACAATTAGAAGATCATGCATACTATTGTTTTGGCTGTTTATATGGGAGCTCTGCTCTCTTTTTATAAATAATCCCCTTATTTTGCCATCACCTTTTGAAGTTATAAAAACACTTTTTATTCTGGCGAAGGGAATTTATTTCTGGAAAAGTGTTTTTAATAGCATAATAAGGGTGATTTCAGGAATCCTAATATCCATAATTGTAGGCATTGTGCTGGGAGTAGCCGCAGGTTTGAATAAATTTATAGAGGAAATTCTGGATCCCATTATAATTACCATGAAAGCGACTCCCGTTATGTCTATAATTATTATAGCTTTAATTTGGTTTACTTCATCCTATGTAGTTATTTTTACAGCTATTTTAATATGTTTTCCAATAGTATATACGAATGTAATTCAGGGAATAAAGTCGGTGGACAAAAATTTAATTCAAATGGCGAGTGTGTATAGGGTTAAGAAAAAATACTTATTAAAAGATATATATCTTCCAAGTATAAAAAATTATGTTGTATCAGGTATACTCATGTGTCTTGGAATTGGATGGAAAGTTTCGGTGGCATCAGAGGTATTGAGTACACCTAATTACTCCATAGGATTGAATCTTTTGAATTCGAAGAACACACTTGAGACCCCTGAACTGTTTGCCTGGACTATTGTAGTTGTAATACTGAGTTTTGCTTTCGAAAAGATATTTAAGTATTATTTATCAAAGAGGACGTTTATATGAAAGATGATGGTAAATATGAAGTTATAATTAAAAATTTGAACAAATCCTATGGGAAACTTCCTGTGTTTATAAACTTAAATCTTAGCTTTTTAAAGGACAAAATTACAGTTATATTTGGACCCTCGGGCTGTGGGAAAACCACTCTTTTAAATATTATAAGTGGAATTGAAAAAGATTATGATGGACAGGTATATTTGAAAAGCGATAGATTGTCTTATGTTTTTCAGGAAGATAGGCTTATCTCCCATTTGACAGTATATGAAAATGTGGCTTTTGTACTAAAATCTGTAATGAATAGAGATGAAATAGAATCGACTGTAAATAAATTTTTAAATATGGTGGAACTGTCAGATTGCAGAGATAAATTTCCCGGGGAATTAAGTGGAGGTATGAAGAGAAGAGTTGCACTTGCCAGAGCTTTTGCCTATAGAAGTGATCTGCTCCTGATGGATGAACCTTTTAAGGGCCTGGATAATAGGTTAAAGGGTGACATAATAGAGAAGTTTTTATTGCTTTACAGGGAAAATAAAAGAACAGTTATAATGGTGACTCATGATAAAGAAGAAGCCAGAGAACTAGGTAATGTAATTTATTCGCTAGAGTAAATACGACGGAAATATTGATTAATTTCAATTATTGTAGTAATATAATTGGTGTCTGTGCAATATATAAAATTAAATAGTTTTATATATCCCAGGGGTGCTGGTGTTACCGGCTGAGAGTGAGGATTGAATCCTTAGACCCTAGTTGTACCTGATCTGGTCAATGCCAGCGTAGGAAGAGGTTGCAATATAATTTAGTCGATAAAGGTACAAACATTTTTTTAAAAGTTTGTACCTTTTTTATGAGAATAATTGTGCATTGTGAATTGAAAAGGCGGGATTGTATGAGAACATCTATAAAATTATATGATAGTGTAAAGGTTATATGGGATTCTTATTACGAGCATCCTTTTATAAGGGGAATAGCAGATGGAAGTTTGAATGTGGAGAAATTCAAATTTTACATGATTCAGGATTATATATATCTTCTGGATTATGTAAAAGTATATGCACTTGGAATAGTTAAAGCCCAAGATGAGAGTATCATGCGGGGTTTCTCGAAGATGGTGGACAATATATTGAATGGAGAGATGAATATACATAGAAATTATATGAAAAGATTGGGCATAAGAAAAGAGAATATAGAGAATACCGAAGCTGCCATTGAAAATATTTCCTATACAAATTACATGCTGTCAGTGTCGCAGATGGGAGATCTGATGGATTTAACAGCTTCCCTTCTAGCCTGTATGTGGAGTTATCTTTTGATTGGTAAAAGACTGAGTAAAATAGAGGGAGCCGTGGAAGATAAATTTTATGGACAGTGGATAAGGGGGTACTCTTCAGAAGATTACGAAAGGGAAACGAGGTGGCTGATTGAACTGTTTGATCAGTTGACTGCAGATATATCGGAAAAGAAATTTGAGAGATTGAAAGAAATTTTTATAAATACCAGTAAATATGAAAGTATGTTTTGGGATATGGCTATGACAGGAGGATGTAATTGTGCTGGAATTTAAAAATATAAGCTTTAAATATGATGAAGACCCGGATTTTATAATAAAAAGTTTGAGTTTCAGAGTAGATAAAGGGGAGTTCATAAGTATAGTGGGTCCCAGCGGATGCGGAAAAAGCACTGTGTTCAGGCTTATCTGCAAATTGGAGAGACCTTTTGAAGGAGATATATTTTTAGAGGGCAGAAATATAAACGTTTTGGGAAAGGGCTACATAGGATATATGCCTCAGAATGATCTTTTAATACCCTGGAGAACCATACTTCAAAATTCTTCACTGCCCCTTGAGATCAAAGGTGGAGATATGAAAAGGGTCAGGAACGAGGCAGAAGAAATGCTGCAAAGTTTCGGCCTGGAAAAATATAAAGATAAATATCCCAGGGATTTGTCCGGAGGTATGCGCCAGAGGGTAGCCTTTACAAGAACTCTTCTTACAGGCTCAGAACTGCTCCTTTTGGATGAGCCCTTTAGTGCACTGGATGCAATAACAAGACTCTCTATGCAGGAATGGCTTTTGGATAAGTGGTCCAAATTAAACAAGACTGTATTGTTTATAACTCATGATGTGGAGGAAGCACTTTTTTTGTCTACAAGAATATTTGTAACAGATGGAAGTCCTATAAGAAAATTTAAGGAAATAAAGGTTGATTTAAACTATCCCAGAACAAGAGATATGCTTGACAATCCTGATATTTTGAGGATAAAGGCACAGCTTATAGAAGAACTTAAAAGGGGGATAAGGTTGTGAAAAAATACAGATCCTCCATAATAATATGCCTGTTGTTTTTTGCAGTCTGGGAAGCAATTGCCAGATATATAGATGCTATGTACATCCTCCCATCTCCTACAGCAATTGTGAAAAAAATATGGGAGCTGAAGGACATCTTATTTTTGGTACATTTGCCGGCTACCCTTGCTGTGACTTTTGAAGGGCTTGGAATATCCATAGTATTTGGGGTTCTTCTTGCTGCTGCTATGAATATAAGTGAAAGAGTACAGAGAGCTCTTTATCCTATTGTAATTGTAACGCAGACAGTGCCCATAACTGCACTTGCTCCTATATTTGTGCTGTGGTTTGGATATGGCATATGGAGCAAAGTGCTGGTAACCATACTCATAACTTTTTTCCCAATAACCATAAATGTATATGACGGACTTCGTTCCACTAGGAGGGATATGGAGGAACTTCTGTTTACCTATGGTGCCAGCAAAGGAGATATATTTATAAAATTGAAGTTTCCAGCATCACTTCCTTACTTCTTTTCCGCCCTTAAGATAGCAGTACCATTGAGTGTGGTAGGTGCAGCCATAAGTGAGTGGCTGGGAGCCCAGGCAGGACTTGGATATTTTAGTAAGAGAATGATGACACAGCTGGACGGTGCTGGGGTTTTTGCACCTATTGTAATATTGTCTGTAGTCGCATTGATTATGGTTAAAATTATAAGCATACTGGAAAATAAAATAGTAAAGGGGAGGAATGAAATTTGAGGAAAATAAAGATCTTAGCTTTTATAATGTCAGTCTTAATGTTGGTGGGTTTAGCAGGGTGCGGCAGTAAATCATCACAAAATGGCAATGGACAGCTTGAAAACGTGGATTTGGTGCTTGACTGGTATCCAAACGCCATACACAGTTTTATATATGCAGCTATTGAGAAAGGGTATTTTAAAGAGGAAGGACTTAAAGTGAATATAAAATTTCCGTCGGATCCTACAGATCCACTCACTCTTCCAGCAGCAGGAAAGGCGACACTTGGGATTTACTATCAGCCGGATCTTGTAATTGCAAGAGCTAACCAGGGAGTACCTGTAAAATCTGTTGGAGCGGTAGTACATACACCTTTGAATGTTATAATAGCACTGAAGTCAAATAATATAAATTCACCTAAGGATCTTCAGGGAAAAACCGTGGGCTATTCAGGGAATCCGCTGAATACCGAGTACGTAAAGACCATGGTTAAAAAAGATGGTGGAAATCCGGATACTGTTAAGATGGTGGATGTAGGATTTGATCTTCTGTCATCCATGGTAACTAAAAAAGTAGATGCCACTACAGGTGGACTTATAAATCATGAAGTTCTCATGATGGAAAATGAAAATCATCCTGTAAATTATTTTGATCCTTCCAAATATGGAGTCCCAAATTATTATGAAGAAGTACTTGTAACCAGCGATAAAACTCTAAAGGAAAAGCCTGAAACCATTAAAAAATTTATGAAGGCCGCCCAGAAGGGATTTGAGTATACCAAAAATAATCCGGATGAGGCCCTGAAAATACTCATGGACAATCAACAAAAAGGCAGTTTTCCTCTTAAGGAAGCTGTTGAAAAGAAAAGTTTGAGTATACTTTTGCCTAAGATGGAATCAAAAAATGAGCCTTTTCTGAGTCAGGATAAAGGCGTATGGCAGAACAATATAAACTGGCTTAAAAAACAGGGACTTTTAAAAAAAGATGTAAATGCTGAGGATTTTTATGTGAATGTTCTGGAAAATGATAAATGATGGGAAAGAGGAGTATCTAATATATAAAGGGTTAATAGGGTTAAATAATAAGTACCTATTAACCCTTTTATCAGTTTTTTGTAATTTTTTTAAGGTTAAAATACCAATTAGTAACAAGCTTGAACGCTGGCATAATATTTGCTCATTGTAATTATCGTAAAATAGTATGTCAGGAATGTTTTGTACAAGAGTTGGAGGAGGAAAAACATGATATTTAAGAATTTTACAGAACTGATCAAAAATGTTCAGGGTTTCCAAGAAAAAAGAAGGGCAGCAGTAGTTGCTGCACAGGATGAACACACCTTAAGGGTTGTATTTAAAGCAAAAAGAAATAATATTGTAGAACCTATATTAATAGGTGATAAGGTGAAAATAAAGAAAGTTTTAGACAATTTAAAAGAGAAGTTAGATAATAGTTCCATTATTGATGTGGAAAATGACAATGCTGCAGCAGAGAAGGCTGTAGAATTTATACATCAGAATAAAGCAGATTTTATTATGAAGGGAAAAATCCAGACTGCGGATATTTTAAGAGCGGTAGTAAATAAAGAAAAAGGACTTGAAACAGGAAATGTCATGTCTCATTTTGTTTTTAATGAAGTGCCTAGCTATCACAAGTTAATGGTAACTACAGATGGTGGAATGATGATGTACCCAAATTTGGATGAGAAAAGGCAAATTATTGAAAATGCTGTTAACACACTTATTACTATGGGATATGAAAATCCCAAGGTTGCCGTTTTAGCCGCTGTTGAAAAGGTCAATCCTAAAATGCCCGAATCTGTTGATGCAGGTCTGTTAAAGGAAATGAATAAAAACGGAAAAATCAAAAATTGCATTGTAGAAGGGCCTATTTCTTATGACTTAGCTGTGAGCAAGAAATCAGCTGAATTAAAAGGTTACAATAGCCCTGTGGCAGGAGATGCAGATATTTTAATCTCTCCTAATATCACAGCAGGAAATATATTGGGAAAATCTCTACTATGTTCTGCAGGTGCAAAAATGGCAGGATTTATTGTGGGGGCCAAAGTTCCCATTGTTTTAACATCAAGAGGCTCCTCTGCTGAAGAAAAGTACCTATCTCTGGTATTGTCTGCGGCAGCCCTTAAATAGTAAATTTATTGATACAGGGATGAAATTAGCAGATCAATTTTAATTATACCTACCAAGAAAGGAGTATAGTTACGTCTTATCATGATATTCGTAACTAGATAAAAAATGAGTTATAAAATATTGGCAATTAACCCTGGTTCTACTTCTACAAAAATAGCTTTATATGAAGATGAAAAAGAAGTATTATGTGAAACACTGGAACACCCAGCTGAGGAAATTGAAAAATATAATAAAGTTGCAGATCAATTTGATATGAGAAAAGAAGTTGTTCTTTCATTTTTAAAAGAAAGAAGATATGAAGTTCATGAATTAGATGCAGTTGTGGGAAGAGGAGGAATGCTTCCAAAAGTAAAGTCGGGAGCTTATATAGTTAATGAGGCAATGTTGGACAGGTTAAAAAATAGGCCAGTGGTGGAGCATGCTTCAAATTTAGGAGCACTAATTGCTTATGAGATAGCAAATTCCATTGGAGTATCGGCCTATATATATGACTCAGTCAGGGTGGATGAGTTGAAAGACATAGCCCGTATATCAGGTATGTCGGATATACCAAGGGAAAGTACTAGTCATGCGTTAAACTCAAGAGCAATGGCAATGAAAACTGCAAAAAAGTATGGAAAAAAATACAGAGACATGAATTTTATTGTTGCCCATTTAGGCGGCGGAATATCGTTAAGTGTTCATGAAAGAGGGCGAATGGTTGATGTAATGCCTGATGATGATGGACCATTTTCCCCTGAAAGAGCTGGGAAAGTTCCCTGCAAGGCGCTTATAGACCTTTGCTATTCTGGAAAGTTTAATAAAAAAACCATGCATAAAAAGCTTAGGGGGAATGGTGGATTAAAGGATTATCTTAATACAAATGACGCTAGAAAAGTTGAAAAAATGATTGACAGTGGAGATCAAAAGGCAAAATTGGTGTATGAGGCTATGGCTTATCAAGTTGCCAAGAGAATAGGTGAGCTTGCAACAGTGGTAGAGGGAAATGTAGATGTCATTATTATTACAGGTGGTATAGCATATTCAAATATGCTGACTACCTGGATAAAAAAAAGAGTGGAATTTATTGCACCGGTAGAAATTATGCCTGGTGAGAATGAAATGGAAGCTTTGGCATTGGGTACACTTACACTTAGAGTGCTAAAAGGTGAAGAAGATGCCAGAGAATATGATTTGGATTAAAAATTTGGTCAATTAACGCTTGTGAAATTTTGCAGGCCGCCGGCTATTAGGCCGTTTAAAAGGAGTGATATGATAATGGTATCAAAAGAGATGTATGAATTAGGAGCAAAACGCTCTGTAATCAGAGAGCTATTTGAGTATGGAAAGCAGCAGGCTGAAATTGTTGGGAAAGAAAATGTGTTTGACTTCAGTATTGGAAATCCAACTGTTCCAGCACCGAAATGTGTAAGAGAAGCTATAATAAATTTGTTGGAAACAAAAAGGTCAGATGAAATTCATGGTTATACTTCTGCACAGGGAGATTTTGAAGTGAGGAAAGGTATAGCTGATTATATGAACAGCAGATTTAAATGTCAGCTTAAAGCAGAAAATTTTTATATGACGTGTGGTGCAGCAGCTTCACTTTCTATTACACTTAGGGCTCTTAGTGTAAATCCCGAGGATGAATTTATTATTATTGCACCTTATTTTCCAGAGTACAAAGTATTTATAAGGAATGCAGGTGCAAAGCCTATAGTAGTACCGGCAGATACAAGAGATTTTCAAATTCAGATGGATTTGCTGGAAGGATCTATTAACTCCCATACAAAAGGAATCATAATAAATTCTCCTAATAATCCATCAGGTGTTGTCTATTCGAAAAAAACATTGAGATCTTTAGCGGATTTATTGAAAAAGAAATCCAAAGAATATGGAAGACCTTTATATCTCATATCAGATGAGCCCTACAGGGAGATCGTTTATGATGGCATACAGGTGCCATATATTCCAGCTTGTTATGAGAATACAATTGTATGTTACTCATACAGTAAATCACTTTCGCTTCCGGGAGAGCGAATAGGATATATTTTGATTCCCCATTGTGTTGAAAATGCCAAGGATGTCTATACAGCAGTATGTGGAGCAGGGCGTTCTCTTGGGTATGTATGTGCCCCGAGTTTGTTCCAAAAGGTAATCCTGCAGTGTCTGGGAGAAACATCAGATATAGCATTATATGATGCAAATAGAAAATTGTTATATGACGGACTTAGTAAAATGGATTATCAATGTGTTAGACCAGATGGCGCATTTTATTTGTTTGTAAAGTCACTAGAAGAAAATGCAGTTAATTTTTCTGAGAATGCAAAGAAATTCAACCTTCTCATCGTGCCGGCAGATGATTTTGGATGCCAAGGATATGTAAGAATATCTTATTGTGTTGACCCAGAGATGATAAAAAGATCTTTTAGTGCATTTCAGAAATTGAGAGATTTATATAAAAGATAATATTTTATCTTAAATTGCTTTTAAAAACAGGTAGTTCCAAACTACCTGTTTTTAGTAATGTCCTTTAGAGTGTATCAAAAGAATACCCTTGTGAACGGAAATACTCTATAATCTGTGGGAGAGCTTGTACAGTAGTAACCTTTTCGGGTGCGTCATGCATCAATATAACCAAATGATCATGATTAGCATACTGCTTAACCTTACTAATTAAGTTTACTACAGGAACTATGTTATGTTCAGCATCGCCAGTTAAGTCATTCCAATCGACATATCGGTACCCATTTTTTTTTGCTTCTTCTCTAAATGGCTCCAGTTTTCTGCCGAAAGATCCTCCCGGAAACCGTATAAGCTTTGAATTATAATTACTGCCCAAAATGGATTTTAACACTTCATCACATTTTTTAATATCGCTTATAAATACTTTTGGATCTGAATATATATACCTCATATTATGAGAATAGGTATGGTTCCCAATCGCATGCCCTTCTGCAGCTTCTTCTTTTACGAGTTTCTTATTTTGTTCCGCATTTTCTCCGATTAAGAAAAATGTAGCTTTTACATTATAATTTTTCAATACAGCCAGTATTTTAGGTGTATTATTTGAAGAAGGTCCGTCATCGAAAGTCAGATATACCACTTTTCTTCCATCTGATTTATAAGGGTTAAAATTGCTTAAATCCTTTGAATTAAAAGTTTGTACCTTACTTTCCCTTTTATTCATGTATTTTTGAGATTCTGTGGAAGAGCTCTTAGTTGAATTAGAAATATTGCTGGGTGAACTAGAAATATTGTTGGCTGCCACAGTTTTTGATTTTTTGTAAGACACGCTTGCTCCAGAAATAAATCCAAGAGAAAATAAAAATAGAATTGATACTGAAAGTATTAGTATATTTTTCCTCTTTTTACTGGATATTTTTTTATGTTTCATTATTCCATCTCCCCTATGTACATTCATATATATTATATATCGTAAAGTGCCGTAATCTATTAAATTTCATTAATTATTTTAAATTGAAGGTTAAGTTTAAGTTAAGATATTGGAAATATTTAAATACCACAAAAGTGAAGCTAATATCTAATAATAATTATTATTAAGTGTGTTGATAGATTCTGACAAATATGATATTATAGATCTGAAATGGAAATATTACAAGGAGATGATTTCATGAGTAAGGTTGATATATTTACAACCAGTACCTGTCAATACTGCCATAGTGCAAAAGAGTTTTTTACAAAGCATAATATAGATTTTACAGAACACAATATAACTACGGATCCAGATGCCAGAAAACAACTTATGGCAAAGGGATACAGATCTGTTCCAGTTATAGTGATAAATGGCGAATACCTGGTGGGATTCAATGAAGCAAAAGTAGCAAATCTTTTGGGTATTTAGATATAGATATACTTGTCAAACTTGAAAGGGATCTATCAAGGAAGAAAAAAGGCAGTAATAACAGAAAAAAAACTAGATTAAAATTATCTAAATTACACGAGAAGATAGTGAATCAAAGGGCAGATTTCTTAAATAAGTTATCAATAAATCTAATCAGAGAAAACCAATCTATAGTTATTGAGGACTTAAAAATTAAAAATATGCAGCAGAATCACAGGCTGGCAAAGGCAATAAGCGAAGCACGCTGGAGTGAATTCAGAAGAATGCTGGAATACAAGGCTGAGTGGTACNAATTACACGAGAAGATAGTGAATCAAAGGGCAGATTTCTTAAATAAGTTATCAATAAAACTAATCAGAGAAAACCAATCTATAGTTATTGAGGACTTAAAAATTAAAAATATGCAGCAGAATCACAGGCTGGCAAAGGCAATAAGCGAAGCAAGCTGGAGTGAATTCAGAAGAATGCTGGAATACAAGGCTGAGTGGTACGGCAGAAAAATAATAGTGGCACCCGGTAATTATGCAAGTAGTCAATTGTGTTCAGTTTGTGGATATAAAAATAGAGAAGTAAAAAATCTTGCACTCAGGGAATGGACTTGTCCTAAATGCGGCACATACCATGACAGGGATATAAACGCCAGCAAAAATCTGCTGAAATTAGCCATATAATTTTGGTAATACACTGAGGTTGGTTCGACTTTAGAGCTTAGGTAAACTTGTTCCATTAGGAATATTGACTAAGAAGCCATCCACTTCTATAAGTGGTGGTAGTTCACAATGAGATAAATGTACTTTTGGCCGCGATTTGGAGATAACTCCAAGCAGTCTAGGATTCTGCTAAAGCGTATGATAATGCCGCTTTACAGTGAAGCTTGAGGGTGCCAATCAGTGGGAGTTTCATATCTTTCTGATTTAGAAGCAAGGGTAATTCGGTACAGCCTAAAATTACACCATCCACATCATAGCTGGACAAGATTTCCCTGAAATTTTCTCTGGTATTTTCCGTTACCCTATTTAAAACAAGTTCACTGAAAATTATTGAGTTTATTTTATCCTGATGTTTTTCTGACGGGGTCAATACCTCTATGCCGAAGGATTCAAATCCCTTTTGATAAAAGGAGCTTTGCATGGTGTACTTTATCCCTGTCAATAATACTTTTTTCAATTTAAGTCTGCTGCATTCTTCAGCAGCTGCATCCACAATACTCAGCACAGGCAGATCTATTTGCTGCTTTATACTGTGAAATACTGAGTGGGGGGAGTTTGCAGCCATTATGACGAAATCGGCACCGGATTTTTGTAAGCTGTTTATACCGTTTATTATATAATTTATATATTCAGAGGTTTTATGCTCATTTTCTAAATTCGTAAAATATTGAAAATTCAAACTGTTGATTATTATTTCAGGGTAATAGTAATCCGAGAATTTTTTATAGTACATATCAAGTATGGTTTTATAATATTGAATTGTGGAGGCGGAACTGATTCCGCCCAGAATTCCTATTTTTTTCATAATTTCTTATACTCCTTTGTTTTTTAGATAGAAGGATCTGTTGTCTATAGCTCTCATTGTTGCCAGTATTCCATCCAGGTGATCATATTCATGCTGTATCAGTTCTGATAGATCTCCTTGAAATTTTATTGTTTTATCCGTGAAATTTATATCTTTGTACATCACGGTACATTCTTTATAGCGTTTGACTTTTACCAGCAGATTTGGAAAGGACATGCAATCATCCATAACTTCCATCATCTGGTTATTGTCAAATTTAAGTATGGGATTGATAAAAACCATGGGCCTGTGAATATACATGTATATCAGCCTTTTAAATATTCCAATCTGCGGAGCTGCAATTGCTCTTCCTGCATTATATTTTTTGCGGAAATCAATTAAGGTATCATGCAAATCCGAAACAGTCTTCTCTACTGCATCCATTTCCCCCTTCTCAACAGAAAGACTTTTTTTGTATAGATCCTCATTTCCAAGTAACAATATTTCTTTTATCATAAAACGATCTCCTTTACATGTGATATATATTTGATACAATATTACTATATAATTGTTACTGTAAAAAGGTATAATTTTTATAAAAATTATGGGGATGATTTTATGGAAATACCGGTGTTCATCGAAAAGGACAGTAAAAAACCGCTGTATATCCAGATATATGGATGCTACAAAAAAGCTATACTGGAAGGGATACTTAAAAAAGACGACAGGCTGGAATCTATAGTACAGCTTAAGAACAGGCTTTGTATCAGCAGAAATACAGTTCAGGAGGCTTATAACCAGCTGCTGTGTGAAGGATATGTTTATAGTAGAAAGGGCAGTGGTTATTATGTGGAAGCTATAGATAAGCAGATAAAAACCGTCAAGAGAGAAAATATACCCTTAAAGCTTAAACCGTTGAGAAGTATTCATATAGATGATAGAGCATATCCCTGTAATTTTAAACCCGGCTCGGTGGATCACGGCAGTTTTCCATTTGCAAGCTGGAGAAAAATTGAGCAGGGTATTATGAAAAAAGAAAATATAGACATATTGACCTATTCGGATCCCAGAGGTGAATTTGAATTAAGAAATCAGATTGCAGATTATGTCAAAAGTTCAAGAGGAGTGGCCTGCTGTTCTGAACAGATAATTGTAGGTGCGGGGACACAGACTTTGATGGCTATATTATGTGACCTGCTTAGTGAGCGTTGTAATAGGAACGTTGCTTTTGAAGAACCGGGCTTTTCTCCTGTGAGAAAGGTTTTTGAATGGTATGGATATAACATAGAGCCTGTTGAATTAACGCAGTCCGGAATGGATATAAAAAAACTTGAAGGCCTTGAAACAGTTCCAGGGTTGATATATGTAACACCGTCCAATCAGCATCCCATGGGTATGATCATGCCTGTCTCAAGCCGCATAAGACTTCTCAATTTTATTGATAGATGCGGTGGATATGTTATTGAGGATGATTATGACAGCGAATTTAGATATAATGTAAATCCAATACCTTCACTTCAAAGCCTGGATAATGAAAATAGAGTGATCTATCTTGGAACTTTTTCAAAAACTCTTTTTCCAGGAATGCATGTTGGATACATGATTTTACCTGAAAGCATAATGAATCTTTTTATTGAAAAAGGAAGCTTTATAAATCAAACTGCATCCAAAATTCATCAGCTGACAATTGCAGAATTTATGAGAAAAGGATTATTTGAAGCCCATCTCAGGAAAATGAGAAATATATATGCTAGAAAACAGCAGTTTCTTATAGATTGTATAAAAAATGAATTTGGAGAAAATGCTGCCGTCTATGGCGAGAAAGCAGGGCTCAACGTTGTACTTCAGGTAAAAAACAAGCTGGATGAGTCGGAATTGATAAATGCAGCCCTGGAAAAGGGGGTCAAAGTCTATCCTGTATCCTTTTACTATTTTGATAAAAATAATTATAAAAAACATAATATGGTGTTGATGGGATATGGACATCTGAGTTTTGAAGAGATGGGAAATGGAATAAGGTCTTTAAAAAAAGCCTGGTTTTAAATTGAAGATTTTTATAATGTTAGGATAATTTAAAATAAAAAGAGTGGACACAAGTCCACTTCTGTCCATTTAATATACAAATATATAGACTCTGATTAAGCAGTACCAAATCCCTTTCCATAGGCCTCATAGGAATTTTGTATTAAAACCAAAGCATTTATATCAACTTCTTTTACTATTTTCTTAAGTTTAACCAGCTCTGTATTTGTTACAAGGCACATCAGTATATCGCGTTTGTCATCTGTGTATCCGCCTCTTGCCTCGATTTTGGTAGTGCCCTCGTGAAGTCTGGTCAAAATCAAATTATTGATTTCTTCGGTTTTATCTGAAATTATAAATACGGATTTGGAATCGGTAAAGCCCTTGATATATATATCCACCACTCTTCCAATTAAATATACTGTGACCACACCATATAGAGCTTTTTCTATACCAAAGACAAAACAGGTAAGCATTACTATGGACAAATCCAAGCTCATCATTACTTTGCCAACAGGTTTGTGGGCGTATTTGCATATGACTTTAGCTATAGTATCTGTACCTCCTACGGAAGATTGCTTACTTAAAAGCATTCCCACGCCGATTCCCGTAAGAACTCCTCCAAGTAGGGATGATAGCAAGGTATCATTGGTAAAAGGAGCAGTATTGCTGGTTAATTCCACAAATATTGGAATGAGAAGAGCGCCTAAGGCTGTATTTAGTACAAATTTTTTCCCAAGTGTCAATAACCCTATGATAAAAATTGGCACATTGAAGAAACCTATTATTATTGACTTTTTTATGTGCAGTATAGATTCCAGTACAATAGCCAGTCCAGAAACTCCGC
This sequence comes from Clostridium sp. MT-14, assembly GCF_042436595.1. Taxonomy (NCBI): domain Bacteria; kingdom Bacillati; phylum Bacillota; class Clostridia; order Eubacteriales; family Clostridiaceae; genus Clostridium; species Clostridium sp. MT-14. The sequence continues at coordinate 53,206 of NZ_JBHMIY010000010.1, read as the reverse complement.
CTGGTACAATTTTATGCGGCGCAAGAAAAACATTTAAAGCAAAGGAAATTAAAAATAATCCTAATAAAATTACGGCTAAATCCCATACATTTTGTTTCATTCCACTCTCCTCCTATTTTTAAAATAATGGCACTATAAAAGCCCTCCGTCCCTTTTGGGATGAAAGACTCTCTTCACAGGGTAGATTTTGTATGAAAATAAATTGATACCGCTATGAATATAGATATATATTTTATATTTAAAAGTGCGTCTAATTAAATAAATCATCAATTATCAATTATAATACTCATTATAATGAATTATAGTGCATATATCAAGATAATATTCGTTAAATCTCATAATATTTTCATATAAGTATTTTACACATATGTTTTGGGTTAGGTGACAACTTTATATGGTATAATTTTTTTAAAAGCATAACGATATAGGGGTGAAGTCATTGATTAACAGCGCCTTAAAAGCTTTAAATAAATATTATGGATACGATAATTTTAGGGGAGATCAGGGTAAGGTGATTGAAAGCATATTGAATGGAAGAGACACCATGGCCATAATGCCTACAGGAGGCGGAAAATCCATATGCTACCAGATACCGGCACTACTTTTTAAGGGTATAACTATTGTAATATCTCCTCTTATTTCTCTTATGAAAGATCAAGTGGACAGTATAAAAGCTCTGGGAATAAAAGCTGCTTATATAAACAGTTCCATCTCTCAAAGTGAAATTTTAAATATATGTTCTTCCTTAAAAAGTGGAGATATAAAAATATTGTATGTAGCTCCAGAAAGACTGGAATCTTCTGAATTCTGCAGTATAATCAAAAATCTGCGGGTTTCGCAGGTGGCAGTAGATGAAGCCCATTGTGTGTCTCAATGGGGTCATGATTTTAGAGTGAGTTATACATATATCTGGAAATTTATAGCTGGATTTTCCAAAAGGCCTGTTGTTACAGCATTTACAGCTACTGCTACGGAGAAGGTACGAAAGGATATTGCAGAGCAGATAAAATTGAATAACCCTGTGGTTTTTATATCTGGATTTGATAGAAAAAATTTAAAAATAAGCTGCTTGAAGGTGGGAAATAGGTTTAGATACATACTTGATTATATAAGGGCAAATGCAGGACAGTCAGGTATAATATATGTAGCTACTAGAAAAGAAGTGGATAGTTTATATGAAAAGCTCAAGGCCAATAATATATCTGCAGGAAGATATCATGCAGGATTATCAATAGAGGATAGGAAAAAAAATCAGGAAGATTTTGTCTATGACAGGGTGGATGTCATAGCTGCAACTAATGCTTTTGGAATGGGTATTGATAAATCAAATGTAAGATTTGTAATTCACTATAATATGCCCAAAAATATAGAAAGTTATTATCAGGAAATAGGGAGGGCAGGTCGTGATGGTGAGAAAAGCGAATGTATACTCATGTTTGCTCCACAGGATATAATTACACAAAAGTATTTGATAGAAACTAGTATTCAGTCTTCAGACAGGAGAATAAGTGAATATAAGAAACTCCAGTGTATGGTGGATTTTGTCCATTATAATGGATGTTTGAGAAAATATATATTAAATTACTTTGGAGAACAGGTGGATTACGAGGAATGTGGAAATTGCAGTAACTGTATAAGAGAAGGAGAATATGTAGATAAAACAGTGGATTCTCAAAAAGTTCTTTCCTGTATCTATAGAATGAAAAGGGAATTTGGCGTAAATATGATAGTGGATGTGCTCAGAGGTTCTTCACAAAAAAAAGTACTTCAATACGGCTTTGATAAGATATCCACTTATGGAATAATGAAGAATTATTCAAAGGAGGAACTTTCGAATTTTGTAAATACACTTATAGCTCAAGGTTATATTTCCTTGAAAGAAGGGGAATATCCTACGGTAATGTTGAATTCCAATTCCGTAAAGATATTAAAAGGAGAAGAAAAGGTAATTTTAAAGGAATCTACTAAAGCGGAGAAAATAACCACAAACAGTGATCTGTTTGAATTACTGAGAAGCTGCAGGAGAGAAATAGCTAAAGAAGAAGAAGTCCCACCATATTTGATATTTTCGGATACTACTTTAAGAGAAATTAGCAGCAGGTATCCTGTAACTCCTCAACAAATGCTTGATATATCTGGAGTTGGTGAATTAAAGCTCAAAAAGTATGGAAATGTATTTTTAAAAATTGTGAAGAAATATGTGTATGAGAATAAAATAGAACCCAACTGGGTTTTTGAAATGAATTTGCAGAAAAACAATACTGGGAAAAATAACAAATTAAAAACTTTTGAGATTACTGTAAGTATGCTTGAGGACAATATGAATATAGAGGAAATTTCAGAAAAGAGGAGCCTTACCATATCAACAGTACTGTCTCATATAGAAAAATATGTGGAACAGGGAAAAAAACTAAATGCAGAGATAAAGTTCTATAATTTGTTTACGAGAGATGAGGAAAGTAAGATTCTGAAAGCTATAAAAAAATTGGGGATGTCCAGGTTGAAGCCAATCAAGAAATCCCTTCCAGACAGTATAAGCTATGACAAGATAAAAGCAGTCATACTTAAAGATTTCATCATGGAGAATAATAATTAGATTTTTCAATTTTAAAACTATAAAATGGGGTGGTAATATGAAATTTGTAACTTATGTTTATGAAGGAGAAGAAAGTATAGGTATTTTGCAGAATAATGAGATCTTTAATATAAGAAACCTACTGGAGAAAATGGGGGAAAAGGATATACCTGGAACTATGCAAAAATTTATAGAGTATCTGAATGAAGATAATTTAAACAGAATAGAGCGTTTTTTAAATGATAGAGGCGTTGAATCCGTTTTGCTGGATTCAGTTAAATTGAAAGCCCCAATACCTTATCCAGAGAGAAATGTATTTTGTCTTGGAAAGAACTATATAGAACATGCCAGGGAGATAAAAATAACCAGAATATCGGGAAATGGCATACCAAGCGCACCTATATATTTTACTAAAGTTGCATCACCTGCTGTAGGGACTGGAGATAATATTGAGTTTTCCACTAAAGTTACAAAACAGGTGGATTATGAAGCTGAACTAGGGGTGGTAATAGGGAAAGACGGCGTAAATATAAAGGCTGAAGATGCAGAAGAATATATTTTTGGATATACCATAATAAATGATGTGTCTGCCAGGGATCTTCAGGGAAAGCATACTCAATGGTTTAAGGGGAAGAGTCTGGATACTTTTTGTCCTATGGGTCCCTGTATAGTCCATAAAAATGAAATACCATTTCCGGTTAGTTTAGATATCAAATGTATGGTGAACGGTGAAATCAGGCAAAATTCAAATACTAAAAACTTGATTTTTAATATACCATATATAATAAGTGATCTATCAAAGGGAATGACTTTAAAGGCGGGCGATATTATATCCACAGGCACTCCCAGCGGTGTAGGTATGGGATTTGAACCCATCAAGGTATTGAAAAATGGGGATGTAGTGGAATGTTACATTGAAAAAATAGGGAGTCTTGTAAATAAAGTAGTGGAAATTTTATAGAATTTAAATACATAGAAGCGTGTTCAAATATCAAAGTTTAGAGTCTAAATATCATATTATATATGATAATATCCATAGCATTCAATTTACGTTGAGGTGGGTAGTAGTGTAAAAAAAATATAACTGTACTGTAAATGATAAAGTATTTGCTGTTATAATAGTGGCGGTTATGTGTATGAGTATAACAGCAATTCCGACAATCATATTTTGCAAAGGAATATTGGCAATGTGGAAGACAAACTTAATAATAATTAATGGAACTAATAAATTTGAAATCATAATGAATATAATAAAATTTATGATATTAACGTTAGTAATAATTACCGTTGTTGATCTGATTTTTAGTTCAGTCCTGGAGAAAAAAAGTGGAATAAAGCAGAACATGATAGAACTTACACTCATGTATTTAGTTTTTCTATTATATGCAATAATATATTCACATTTTTCAATTAATAATAAACTAATTATAAAAAAAGAAGGCATTCCGTATATGTCAATATACTTATTTGTTCTATATGTTTTATTGTTGATATCGTTTAAAATAATAGGAAGGCTCTATAAAAAAATAATATTGAAAAATAGAGATTGCATTAAATAGCCGTATTAAGGGGTGGATTATTTGAAAAGATTTTTTATATTTAATACTGAAAAATTAAAAAATGATGTTGAATATTTCCTTGTAACTTATGTATTGGTAATTTTTATACAATTAATTTTTTGGGTTAAAATTGACGACTTGGGAGATATAGTTTTTGGAACTATTTTTAGTATATTTTTTTTGTACTTAACTTTTATGAAAAAAAAATTTACTTTGAGAGAAGTGTGGAAATTGTTTTGGAAAGTGAAATGAGGATTAAGGTGGTAATAGTTAATGAATATAAATAAAGATTTTTCATTCTGGATAGCTTTGATAGTATCTCTTGTTGTTGCTATTTTGAATCTTTATGACCATAGGTATTTTTATAGCTTTTTTATGTTTTTAGTTTTTTTTTACTGATAATCTTTTTTATTAATGATAAAAATAAATAATAAAATTTTACTTGGGAATAGACTTAACAAAAGTATTAAAAACATACTTAAAACAGGACAAAATAAGACACGAACGTTAAATTCCAAATTAAAAACTACTCAGAATAATCATGGTATCACAAGAGATGCCAGATATTACAGTGGTAAACACTAATGATAAACCAAAGTATGATTGATAAATTAACTGAAATACATCTTACAGCAATAGCAGATATGTTCGGTATTCAGCTTAACAGAAACCTTCATTAAGCAATTTTCTGTCTTCTTTTATTAGTTGGTCAAAAGTACTATTATATGGATCAAATTTTTTAGTGCTATTATCGTAATTAGTATTTTTATCAGTAATGGCTTTATTTATTAAGTATATTAATTTTGGAAAAACTATTTCCGGAAAATATTGCGTATTTAAAATGAGTCATACGGCAGATGCTATGCAATGCAGATGATAAATAAACATTACTGTGAAATTTGTAAGCGGATTCTGATAATCCTGAAGATAAATATTTTCGTAATTTAATAGCGGTTATTTCGGCTGAAATTAAAGGCCGGATTTTTTTATCTACTTATTTGTTTTCCAGATCGAGAGCATATATTATGTATTGTAAATTGAACAAGTATATCAGCCTTATGATGAATAAATAGAAAAATATACTAAAGCATATTGCATTTTTATAAGTATTTATGTATAATTATAAAATATATCAATGATTTGTGATAATGTATATATTTAATTGCTTAAAATTAAGGGGGATTGATAATGAAAAAGTTAATGGCGGCTTTAATTATGATTATTTTTAGTATAGTATTATTCACAGCTTGTGGGCAAACTACTAAAAATGGTACAAATTCAAATTTGCTGGATAAAGTAAAAAAATCAGGTAAAATCACTATAGGGACAGAAGAGGGATATCCTCCCATGGAATTTAGGGATAGCAATGGTAAATTAGTAGGATTTGATGTGGATTTTTCCAATGAAGTGGCAAAAAGGCTGGGAGTTAAAGCAAATTTCCTAGTTATGGATTTTAATGGACTTATATTGGCTCTTGATTCAAATAAATTTGATGCGGCTATTGCATCCATAAGCATAACAGATGAGCGTAAGAAAAACACGGATTTTTCTACATCCTATATAAATGGAGGGCAGATTATTGCAGTAAAAAATGGAAGAAAGGATATAAAGGGAATAGATGATTTAAAGGGAAAGGTCATAGCCTGTGAATTAGGTACTACAGGAGAAAAAGTGGCGAATGGAATTAAAGGCGTGAAGGAGTTAAAAAAATATGATAAGATAACGGAAGCCTTTCAAGATATGTCCATAGGCAGGATTGATGCCGCAGTAATGGATGAGCAGGTAGGTGGATATTACATCCAGAAGAAAAAAGGCCAATTTAAAATAGTACCGGGTGCGCTGAGCAAAGAACCTATGGGAGTGGCTTATAGAAAAGGTGATGATTCACTAAAAAAGGAAATAGATAAAATCATAGGAGATATGAAAAAGGATGGAACACTTTCAAAACTTTCAGTAAAATGGTTTGGATTTGACGCCTATAAAGAATGATTTCAAGGAGGAGATATTTGTGGCTGATTTAAAAGGAAGAAGTTTTTTAACTCTTAAGGATTTTTCACAGGAAGAGATAAGATATCTGCTGGATCTTTCTAAAAAACTCAAAGAGGAAAAGCACAGCGGAAAGGAAAAAAAGAGATTACAGGGAAAAAATGTAGCGCTTATATTTGAAAAGGATTCTTTAAGAACAAGATGTTCGTTTCAGGTGGGAGCTTATGATGAAGGTGCTACAGTGACTTATATAGGTCCCACTGGAAGTCATATGGGTAAGAAAGAATCGGTAAAAGATACTGCTAGGGTGATGGGTAGAATGTTTGATGGAGTGGAATACAGGGGATTCTCACAAAAAAATATGGAGATATTTGCAAAATATTCGGGAATTCCTCTGTGGAATGGACTCTCAGATGAGGATCATCCCACTCAGGTATTGGCAGATTTTTTAACCGTAGAAGAACATGTAAATAAACCTCTTAAAGATGTAAATTTTGTATATCTTGGCGATGGTAGAAACAATGTGGCAAATGCCCTTATGATAGGGTCAGCGAAAATGGGAATTGATTTTAAAATTGTAACGCCAAAGGAGTTGTTTCCTGAGGATGAATTGATTGGAGAATGTAAAAAAATATCGGATAAAAATGGAGGAAACATTACAATAAGTGATGATATATATGGCAGTGTAAAGGGCGCAGATGTCCTGTATACGGATGTATGGCTTTCCATGGGTGAAGATAAGAACTTGTGGAAAAATAGAATTGAAGCCCTGATGCCCTATCAGATAAATAGCAAACTCATTGAAGCCTGTGAAAATGAAAATGTAAAGTTTATGCACTGTCTTCCGGCTTTTCACAACAGGGAGACAGATACTGGTGAGGATATATACCAGAAGTTTGGATATGAAGCATTAGAAGTTACAGAAGAAGTGTTTGAGGGAAAACATTCTATAGTATTTGATGAAGCAGAAAACAGATTGCACACTATAAAGGCGGTCATGGTAGCAACTTTGTGCAGTAATATTTAGAAAGAAGGAATATTATGAATTCCATATTGTATTTAGAAGATGGAACTGTATTCATGGGAAAAGCTATAGGAAAAAAGGGTATAACTACAGGAGAACTGGTTTTCAATACTTCAATGACAGGGTATCAGGAGATACTTACTGACCCTTCTTACAGAGGACAGGTGATAACCATGTGTTATCCTTATATAGGAAATTACGGCGTTAACCATAATTTTAGCCAGTCCAAAGAAATACAGGTAAAGGGGATAGTATTAAAAAATATCTACAATGATACATCTCATTATTTAAGTGAAGATAGTTTTACAAATTTTTTAGAGAAAAACGGCATAGTGGGTATCAGCGGCATAGATACAAGGAGTATAACTAAGAAGATAAGATCCAAGGGAACTATGAAATGTGTGATATGTAATAAAAATGAGTCCATAAGTGAAATAAAAAATATGCTGAATTCCAATGATGATAAAGAGCTAGTTCAGCAGGTAAGTACTCCTTTTATAAAAAGGATTGAGGGAAAAGGGCCTAAAGTGGCGGTTTTAGATTTTGGTGCAAAGAACAATATAATTGAAAATCTAAAATATAGAAATTGTGATATAACTGTGTTTCCATATAATTCTTCTTATGAGAATATAATGGAGATACATCCCAGTGGAGTGCTTTTGAGCAACGGACCGGGAGATCCAAAGGACTTAAATGAAATTATACCCACTGTAAAAAAATTAATTGGCAGTATTCCCATATTTGGTATATGCCTGGGACATCAATTATTAGCTCTTGCGCTTGGAGGAGATACCTATAAAATGAAGTTTGGTCACAGGGGCGGCAATCATGGAGTATATGACAGAAATCTGGATAAGGCTTTTATAACATCTCAGAACCATGGCTATGCAGTTAGAAAAGAAAGTTTAAACAGAAATGTTGTTGAAGTAACTCATGTGAATTTAAATGACAATACGGTAGAGGGAATAAGACATAAAAAACTTCCTATATTTTCGGTACAGTTTCATCCAGAAGGTTCTCCAGGGCCTACAGATACAGCCTATTTATTTGATAAATTTTTAAAATATATGACTCTATAGTATAAATAGCAAGGAGAAGTGATATAATGCCGTTAAGAGAAAACTTGAAAAAGGTTTTGATAATAGGATCGGGTCCTATAATAATAGGTCAAGCTGCAGAATTTGATTACTCAGGAACTCAGGCTTGTGAAGCAATAAAAAAAGAGGGAGTAGAGACAGTTCTTGTAAACAGTAATCCAGCAACTATAATGACGGATAAAAATATTGCAGATAAAACCTATATAGAACCTTTGACTGTTGAATCATTAGAGGCAATAATAGCAAGAGAAAGACCAGATGGTGTTTTAGCAGGCTTTGGTGGACAAACAGCTTTGAATCTGGCAATGGAATTGAATAGGGCTGGGGTTTTAGAAAAATATGGGGTGGAGTTACTGGGAATAAAGGTTGAATCTATAGAAAATGCAGAGGACAGAAAGAGTTTTAAAGATCTCATGGGAAAAATAAACGAACCCATAGCAGTTAGTACCATAGCTACCAACCTGGATGAGTGCAAAGAATTCTTAAACAAAATTAGTCTGCCTATTATAATAAGACCTGCATATACTTTAGGAGGCACTGGTGGAGGTATTGCAAACAACTATGAGGAATATCTGGAAATATGCAAAAATGGTTTAGAAGAAAGCCCCATAACTCAAATATTGTTGGAGCAGAGTTTAGCGGGATGGAAGGAACTGGAATATGAAATAATGAGGGATAAGAAGGACAACTGCATGGTAGTGTGCAATATGGAAAATTTAGATCCTGTAGGTATACACACGGGAGATAGTATAGTGGTAGCCCCTTCTCAAACACTAAATGACATGGAATACCAAATGCTCAGAAGATCTGCCATAAAGATAATAAGAACTTTGAAAATAGAAGGCGGGTGCAACATACAGTTCGCACTAGATCCAGAGAGCAGCAAATATATGGTTATAGAAGTGAATCCTAGAGTGAGCAGATCGAGTGCACTGGCGTCTAAAGCGGCAGGATATCCAATAGCTAAAATTGCGGCTAAAATTGCACTGGGATATACTCTGGATGAATTGAAAAACTATGTTACAGGAAGTTCCAGTGCCCTTTTTGAGCCGGCTCTTGATTATTGTGTAGTCAAAATGCCCAAGTGGCCTTTTGACAAATTCAAAACTGCAGATAGGAGTTTGAAAACCCAGATGAAAGCTACTGGAGAAGTTATGGCCATAGACAGGAGCTTTGAGAGTGCCCTTTTAAAAGCTGTAATAAGCCTGGAGGGAAAGATAATAGGACTTCAACTGGATAAATTGGAGAAACTTGATATACCGGAGATAATTGATAAATTGAACAGACAGGATGATGAAAGATTGTTTGCCATGGCGGAAGCTTTGAGAAAGGGAATAAGTGTAGATAGACTCTATGAAATAACTAAAATAGATAAGTGGTTTATAAATAGGATAAAAAATATAATAGAGATGGAGAATAAATTGGTAAACAATGCTCCAACTGTGGAAAATATACAACAAGCTGAACTTATGGGATTTACGGATGAGTATATATGCAAATTGATAGGTATGAAGCTGGAGGATTTGAAACAGATTAAGGAAGTAAACAGGATAAAGGTAGTGTACAAGATGGTGGATACCTGCAGTGGTGAGTTTCAGGCAAAGACTTCCTATTATTATTCCTGCTATGATCTGGAAGATGATAATATGGTGTCAGATGATAAAAAAATACTTGTAATAGGTTCCGGCCCAATTAGAATAGGTCAGGGAATAGAATTTGACTACTGCTGTGTGAATAGTGTATGGGCAATAAAAAAAGCAGGGTATAAGGCCATTATAGTAAATAATAATCCCGAGACTGTAAGCACGGATTTTGATATTTCAGATAAACTTTATTTTGATCCCCTGTATATAGATGATGTGATGAACGTTATAAATGAGGAAAAAGTAGATGGGGTTGTAGTACAATTTGGAGGACAAACAGCCCTGAACTTATCGAAAAAGTTAAATGATGCTGGGGTAAAATTGTTGGGAACTTCCTTTGAGTCCATAGATCTGGCGGAGGATAGAGAAAAATTTAGGGTTCTTTTAAAAAAATTGGGTATTAATTCGCCCATAGGGGGTTCTGTGACAAGTTTAAAAGAGGCAGATGAACTGGTGCATGAAATAGGTTACCCTGTAATTGTGAGACCTTCCTATGTAATAGGGGGAAGAGCTATGAAAGTTGTATACAACCACGGAGAATTATCCCAGTATTTAAAGGATGCAGTAAATTTGTCAAAAGAGTATCCAGTATTGGTGGATAAATATATATTGGGCAGAGAAATAGAAGTAGATGCCATATCTGATGGACAGGATTTGATAATTCCTGGAATAATGGAGCATATAGAGCGTACAGGAGTACATTCTGGAGACAGCATTGCAGTATATCCTGCCAGTGATTTACCAGAAGAGGTACTAAAAAAAATAGAGGATTATACGGTGAAGATATCAAGGGAGCTGAATGTAAAGGGACTTTTGAATGTACAATATGCTTATGACGGAGATAAAGTATATGTCATAGAGGTAAATCCAAGGGCTTCAAGAACTGTACCAATATTGAGCAAAGTTACAGATATACCGATGGTGGAAATAGCTGTACAGGTTATGCTTGGTAAGAAAATAAAAGATTTCAGCTACAGACAAGATGAATACAAATTCAGTGATATTTATGCTGTAAAGATGCCTGTATTTTCCAGTAAAAAATTGCCTGGGGTGGATGTAGCCCTGGGACCTGAGATGAAGTCCACAGGGGAAGTTCTGGGAGTCGATTTTAATAAAGATAAAGCTGTATACAAGGCCTTCAAGGCAGCAGGGTTTAAAATTTTTCAAAAAGGCAATGTCTATGTTTCTGTAAATGACAGGGATAAACTTGATTCCGTGCATGTAATAGAAAAATATGACAAATTGGGATTTAATATTTTTGCTTCTGCAGGAACCTGTGAATTTTTAGATAAAAACGGAATTAAGTGTACCAGAATTGATATACAAGATGTAGTAAAGTATATAAGAGAAAATAAAATAAATATAGTTATTGATATACCTACTCAGGGATATGACAGTAAAAAACCTGGTTTTGAACTAAGGCGTACTGCATTGATTCATGATAAGATAATATTTACTTGTCTTGATACAGCCAATGCTTATATTGAAACTATAATAGTAGAAAAAAATGATGAGGATATAGAATACAGAACAATGAAGGAGTATTTAGAAAAAAGAGTTAAGAATAGAGAAATTGTCAAGTGTAGTTAAATAAAAATGGGACTAAAATTATATTGACTGTAAAAGTTGCTTAAGAAGTATCTTTTACAATCAATATAATTCCTATACATAATTGTGAGATAAACTATTTTTTAGGCGGGGTCGTATTTTTAAGATTTTCGTATAAAAATTTTTCCAGCGCCTCATCCAGTTTGTTGTTCACCTCCGAGATCTTATCTGTGCTTGCATTTTGATGGATCAACGACTCAAGTTTCCTTTTTAATTTATAAATTTCTTCTTTTGACAAAATTAACACCCCAAACTTAATTTAAAGTGTAAGGTACAAGCATAAAATATCAAATTCAGTTGATTTTCAGCTTTATCCGAAAATCTTCATTTATGTAATTTAATTTTATACAATAAATAAGCTAATTGCAAATTAAATTTAAATGCAAATAGCTTGTAAATATACTGCTTTTATATTATAACTTTTAAGAATTAAAACATTAACAATGATAACAAACTTTGATAGAATATAATTATTGATGTAAATTGTAAAAAATATTGCAAAATTGGAGTTGCTTTGTGAGAATTTGGGAGGAAGATGATTATATGGATTTTAAGACAATATGGACAGATCCTGAAAAGCTTGATGAAACTTACCCTGCGATGATACAGGGTGTTGATTATAATAGCGGTGGATCTAGAATTCTGGGGGTAATATACATAGCTCAGGGTATAGGCCCTCATGCCACAGTAATTTTATTACATGGATTTCCAGGATATGAACAAAATTTTGATCTAGCTCATGTGCTGTTGAGAAGTGGATACAACGTGTTGATATTTCACTATAGAGGAAGCTGGGGAAGTGGAGGAGATTACTCAATAGACCATGTACTTGAGGATGTTGAATCCTCAATTGAATTTTTAAAATCAGATTTTGCCAAAAAATTATATAGAATTGATGATAAAAATATAATTTTAATTGGACACAGCCTGGGAGGATTCAGTGCCCTTATAACTGCAGCAGGTCATGATGAGATCAAGTCAGTGGGGTGTATTGCAGGTTTTAATTTTGGCCTCTATGCGGAAAATATTTCTAAGAGTAAATCCCTAATGGATTCTGCTGCAAAAAAATGGGAAAAAGCAGTTATATCTCTTAATGGCATGACTGTGCAAAATTTTATTGATGATATTGTAAAAAATAAGTACAGATGGAATTTGTTAAATATATCGGAAAATTTAAAAAATCATTCTGTATTGATGATAGGCGGAAGAAAAGACGTAATAGCACCTTTAGAGGAGCATTATATGCCTCTTGTACAGTCACTTAAGAAGCAGAAAGTTGATCTCAAGGAAATAATTTTAGATGGTGATCATTCTTTTGTCAGCAGAAGAATAACTCTTGCCAAAGAAGTACTTAAATGGCTTGAAGAGCAAAAAAGTAATTAGCTATTATTATAATTGCCATGCATAAAGTCAATATATGTACATACAATAATTGTTGATAATTGTAAAATTGGAGTGGTTCATTTTATGAGTAAAAGGATAATTGTATTTTTTATATTGATATGCATGTGTTTTAGTATACATGAAAAAGTTAGGGCCGTTGATTACAACACTACATTGAAGCAGGACATTTTGTGTCTTATGATGGCCTATCCAGGATATATTACAGATGTGGAAAAGGATAATGGCGGCAGCGTGTATATAGTAATGAAATCAGGTAAAAAAATTTTGTATGATGATAAAAGGGAAAAAAGTTTTGAAGAGAAATTTCAAAATACAGATCTACAGGATATGATGGAACAACCTTATCAGCTGGGAACTGTAGATGAAGCTGCACAGAAAAATTCTGATCCAGGAAGGCTTAGAGTTTACTCTCTTTTAAAAGAGGTGTATGGTGATAATAAAAATTCTGTGGAGTCAAATCTTAAAATGGCCAATTTAGGATATAGGAGATTTCAGTTTAATGGAAATAATGGCGCTTCAATATCTCTTGAAAATGCAATGAAGGAACTTATGCCTATTTCACAAAAAAGGGGAGATATTTCAAAATGTCTGTTCCCCAGCAGCGGTACTTTCAATTACAGGTATATTTCTGGAACAGGTATGTTGAGCCCTCATTCCTTTGGAATAGCTATTGATCTTGCTAGAGATAGAAGAGATTATTGGAAATGGGTGCCCAGGGCAGAAGGAAGCCTGAGGATAAAAGAGTATCCCAGAGAAATTGTAGAAATATTTGAAAAGAATAATTTTGTATGGGGAGGAAAATGGAGTCATTTTGATACACTGCATTTTGAATATAGGCCTGAGATAATTCTAAAATCCAGATATTTTGGCGATAAGTCCCAAAATAAAAAATATTGGTATGAAGGTGCCCCCTATAAAGATGAAAGTGTAAAAAATTATATCGGAAAAATCAATGAAAAATTATAGTGGGTATTCTGTAATAAATATGAAGCTTTTATCAAAATTTACAGGGTGATTATTTTTACAATTGGGTACAATAAGTGTACAAATTATATGAAATTTAATCTATTATTAAATTGTATGAGGAGTATAGCTTATGAAACATTCCTTAATAAAAAGAGTTTTTAGGATCACAATGGTAATTTTAGTTATATTTTTTGTATGCCCTTTTAAAAATATACATGGTGAAGAAATTGATGAGAAAAATGAGATCATAAATTCTGCGAAACAAATATTTGAAGATAGAAATAAAGCCATATTAAATGGTAATTTAAAGCTTATAGAATCTAAATATGACAAAAATACGAAATATGGTATCTGGGCTTATGAACATGAAGAGAAAAAGATGAAATATTTGAAGAATTGGGAAGAAAAACAAGGGGCTAAATTTATTGAAATAATACCTGATATAGTAATTAAGAGAGTGAGAGGCAGTGATGATAAATTTTCCATCAACTTGATATGTTCCACTGAATATAAATATATATACAAGGATGCTCCAAAATTTATAAACAGTTGTAGAATAGGAACTTCACATATATTGAACATGGTAAAAAAAGATGGAAGATGGATTATTACAAAAGAATGGTACAAAGATCCCTTTGAAGACTCTCTTAATTTAGATAATTTGAAGGTGGATTCTGTAAAGCAGTATATATTGTCTCAAAGTAAAAGAGATTTTTCCAGTATGACGGACAGGAGAAGATCTTCTGTGGAATACGCAGATAGGTACTGTGGTATAGCTTCAGAAAAAAAATATGGATATACCTATAATAAAAAATATAGAAACTATAATTCCAGAGGTGGTGACTGTGCCAATTTTGCCTCTCAGGTACTGCACGAGGGCGGAAAATTCAGAAAAAATTCTGCCTGGAATTATGACAGATCTGGAGCTACCAGTTCCTGGCTTAATGCAGATGGGTTCAAAAATTATATGATATACAGCGGAAGGGCATCGGTCATCGCCCATGGAAGTTACGAAAAGGTCTATAAGGCTTCCTACAGGCTTATTCCGGGGGATTTCGTAGCATACGAAAAAAAAGGAGATATAACTCATATCTCTGTAGTAACAGGTGCAGATTCCAGAGGATATTCACTGGTGAGCTGCCATAATACAGATAGGAACAGGGTACCTTGGGATTTGGGGTGGAGCGACAAAAATATAAAATTTTGGCTTGTACATGTAAATTATTAACTGGTGCAGCAGTTCATTTCTATTTAAATATTTATCCAGTGGCGTACCAGTTCTAAACCTGCCATGTTGTAAAACTGGCAGGTTTAGAACTGGTAACCGCCGGATAAGTTAGAATCTATTTGAACCTAAGAATTGCTTGATGAAGATAAACTGGTTTTGGAAAATTTATTTACTACATCCTCTATGTCTTTTTGAGAATCTTTTATAGCTTTGTCAATACCAACGGAAGATGTATCTGTGCCCTCAACCAGTATACTTTCAAATTTATTTACCCCCAGAAACTTAAATACATCTCTGAAATAATCAATGGCATGGTTGAATTTGGAATCAAATATTTTGGGGTAGATTTCTCCACAGGATTGTATATAGACCATGTTGCGAGTTTTATCATCTAAGAGTCCCACTGCATCATCCTGTGATATCTTAATGACTTTGTCATTTATCATAATACAGTCCAGATATGACTTAAGCCTTGAAGGATAACCTAAATTCCACATGGGAGCTGCGATTACATAAGTATCTGCATTTAAAAACTGATCACAGAGTACATTGATTCTGTCCACTGATTTTTTATCTTCTTCTGATAGGGCATTATAAATATCTCCAGAAGCCAGCTGTCCCCTTCCATTAAATATCCTGTGATTTATTTCAGGAATATTTTCATTGTATAAGTCTAATTCTTCTACAGTGTAGTTTTGAACTTTAGATATAAAATTGTTTATAAAACGTCTTCCTACGGTCTTGCTTGTAGATGTCTCTTCAGGTTTTGTATTTGCAGTAATATACAGCAGTTTTTCCATTTTATACCTCCTCGTAATGTTCAATTACATTCTGCTAACTATTTTTAGCTTATAAATTTAATTTATACTATTTTCAAAAATATAAACTTACAGATAATGCTCATAAGAAAATGTAATTGTATACATGGCAAGAATAAGAATATTCTATTTGATTGGCCTCTTTACAGGTAGTAGAATATAATTGCTTTTGTATAAAACTATAGAGGGGATGAAGTGCTGTAATGAGGAAAAGGATTAGATGTGTAACTGTTTTTTTTACCTTGTTGTTTTTTGCACTGGCAGTATCTGCCTGCAGCAATGGGCAGCAGAGTAAAAGTGATGAAGGCTATAAGAGTATTTCGACTAAAGAGGTAAAAGACAATTTTGGAAAAAGCAATTGGGTAGTAGTGGATACCAGGGAAAATGATGCCTATATTGGCTGGAAACTGGATGGAGTGAAAAGAGGAGGCCATATAAAAGGAGCTGTAGACTTTTCATCTGCATGGTTGAAGGTCAAGGATAAAGATAAGGACAAGAGATTGAAAGAGGCATTGAAAACGAAAAAAATATCTTCTGAGAAAAATATAGTACTTTATGCGGCAAATGGAAAAGATAATGTTGAAGTGGCCAAGTACTTATCTAAAAATGGATATAAGAATTTATATACTTATGATGTAAAAGATTGGGCTAAAGACACCAGTCTTCCTATGGAATCCTATCCTAATTATCAGGAATTGGTTCCAGTTTCGTGGGTTAAGGATTTAGTAGATGGCAAGAAGCCTGAAACCTATAATGGTGGTAAATATAAAATTTTTGAAGTTTCCTGGGGCGATGAATCAAAATCTCCAGATTATTTAAAAATAGGACATATAAAGGGAGCTGTACATATAAATACAGATGAAGTAGAGGAGGGCCCACTTTGGAATCGTCTATCCGATGCTAGGCTTCAGAAATTTGCTGAGAATAATGGAATAACTACAGATACTACAGTTGTATTGTATGGAACTGATCCCATGCCATCTTTTAGAGTAGCTGTAATATTAAAATATATGGGTGTTAAAGACGTCAGAGTAGTGAATGGAGGATTTACTAAATGGCAAAATGCAGGATACGCACTGCAGAAGACTTCAAATCCGAAAACACCGGTAAGTTCTTTTGGGGCAACGGTTCCTGTGAACAAAAATTATATTATTGATCTGCCGCAGGCAAAGGAAATACTGGCGGATAAAAAAGGCAGCAAGCTGGTAGATGTGAGAAGTTGGGACGAGTATATAGGAAAAATCTCAGGATATGATTATATAAAGCCAAAGGGACGTCCTGCAGGTGCGGTTTGGGGACATGCTGGCACGGATTCTTCAAATCTACAGGATTATAGAAATTTGGATAATACGATGAGGAATAAGGATGAAATACTTGCTATGTGGAAAGAATGGGGAATTACGCCGGATCAGAGGTTAGCTTTTTTCTGCGGAACAGGATGGAGAGCAGCAGAAGCTTTAACTTATGCGGATGTAATGGGATTAAAAAATATTTCTCTTTATGATGGTGGATGGAATGAATGGAGTGGAAATACGGGTAATGCTCCTAATCCAATAGAAACAGGAGATCCTAGAAAATAAGAGGCAGGATATGATGAAAATCAGAGCTGTTTTCAAGAAATTCCTTTCCGTTGTTCAAATATGCCTTGTTTTATTTTCTGCAATCTTTTGGCATTTGTCCAATGAGAAAATGGGTATAATGCGGTGGCTTGTATATGAAAATGAAAGATATGATAATTTTTTTATGAGAAATAAAATTATCTGGACTTTGGTGATAATTTTGATTTTGTCTATAGCAGCTGCAGTGAAAATTCATAGAAAGCCGGACAAAAAGTATATATTATTTGTAATGGTCAATTTTATTGTGATTTTATTTGCATTTAAGTTTGATTCGGAAAAAATAATATGCTATTTTGTAATCAATGTAATATTTATTATTGTATTGATTATACAGTTGATAAAACTTATTTTTTATTGGAAATAGTAACAGCCAGGTAGCTAAAGACTATCTGGCTGTTATTTTTTTTGGCAGCTGCATTTGAACTATAGATGTATAAATTAATAGAAGGAGGATATGCTACAGTAAGAATATATTTTATTGTTTAAAAAAGATATGGTGGAATTAGGAGGGAATATATATTGTTTAAATTGGGGAAGACACAAAAGCTGACAGGAAATATATATGTAGTGAGAACATTGATTTCTAATTTCTTTATATATTCTGATTGTGAAACTACTATATGCTTTAATGCAGGTTTTATGCCCTCTGTTATAGATAGAGAACTGAAAAAAATAGATATTCATCCCCAATCAGTTTGTGGAATATTTTTAACTTATCCCAATTTTTATCATATGGGAGGAATTAAATTGTTTAAGAATGCGGATATTTATTTTTCAGCGGATATATCCATAGAGAAATCGAAGAAAATATGTTTTCATATTGAAAATACTGAAAGTTTAAATTATGAAAGGCTTAAAGATGGAGATGAAGTCAATATAGGCAAGATAAAAATAAAATCCGTTATATTTCCAGGGCATAAAAGAGGAGTTATTTCTTACATAGTCAACGATAGCATTTTGTTTGTATAGAATTTGTTAAAAAAATTATATTTATTTAAGAGAAACAAAATAGGCAATTTATGGACAAACAGTGCATATAATAGATGTATATTGACATTATCATAAGCTTAGTGTACTATTATAATAGTACACTAAGCTTGATAACTTGATGTGGAGGTGAGAGGATGGATAGCGAATTTGATCCCAATATACCCATATATGTTCAGATAATGAATATTGTAAAGAAAAAAATAGTAAATGAGGAATTAAAACCCGAGGATAAATTATTTTCTGTAAGGGAGATGTCTGTAAAACTTAAAGTCAATCCCAATACTATTCAGAGGGCTTATCAGGAATTGGAAAGGCAGGGTATTGCCTATAAGCAAAGAGGTATGGGTACTTTTGTAAGTGGAGACATTTCTATTATAAAAAAGTTAAAAAAAGAAATGGCGCAGGATATATTGTGTAATTTTATAAGAGGTATGAAAGAGCTGGGCTTTTCGTCAAAAGAAATAGTTGAAGTAGTAAGAGAAAATATACAGGAGGATGTTTAAAAATGGAAACAATACTAAAATGTACTGATCTAAAGAAATACTATTTCAGGAAAATTGCTTTAAATGGACTCAATTTGGAAATTAAAAGAGGGAGAATAATGGGACTTCTAGGACCAAATGGAAGTGGGAAGACCACTTTTTTAAAAATAGTGGCAGGAATACTAAGGCCGAGTTCTGGAGAAATATTTATAAACGGAAACAAGCCAGGAAGAAAAACGAAGGCTCAGGTTTCATATCTGCCTGACAGGGATTATCTTTATAAATGGATGAGAATAAGTGATGCCATAGACTTTTTTAAAGATATGTATGATGATTTTGACGAAGGAAAAGCAAAAGAGCTGCTGGAGTTCATGGATCTAAATGAGGACAGCAAAGTCAAAGAACTGTCCAAGGGCATGAGTGAAAAGCTCTATCTCACCTTGGTGCTTTCAAGAAAATCACAGCTTTATGTTCTGGACGAACCTTTAGGAGGAGTGGATCCCACTACTAGAGAAAAAATATTGGATGCAATACTCAAAAATTATACAGAGGACAGCTCCATACTTATAACTACACATTTGGTAAGTGATATTGAAAGATTGTTTGACGATGTGGCCTTTATATCTGAGGGCAAGATAATATTATTTGGAAATGCAGAAGAACTCAGGTCAGAAAAGAAAATGTCCATAGATGAAATATACAGGGAGGTATTCAAGTAATGTTTAAATTTGTAAAATATGATCTTCAGGGATGTTTTAAGGATTTTATAATAATGATCTGCACTATAATAATTTTGAATATACTGCTGTTTACAAGAATAAATACTTGGACGTGGGAACCACAGCTTATAGTTTTTTTGAATCTTGCCATAAACTTTGCAGCGGGTATAGTAGTTATAATATGGAATATAAGGCTGTTCAGCAGGGATATATATGAAGACACTGCCTATCTTGTCTTTACTACGCCTAAAAGCGGCGTGAATATATTGATGAACAAGATCATTACAGCTATCCTTCAGTGCCTGATAATATCATTTTTTTCATTGGCATTTACGGCTATTTTGATTCAAATATTAAAGCTGACCCCGGGATTTGCACTTTATACGGGAATATCTTTCAGTCAGATTTTTAGTGCTGTAACTCTGCAATTTATAGTATATTCCATATTGATATTAGTTATAGTGTATATTTCATTTTTACTCACTGTATATTTATCTCTTGCATTGGGCAGGGTTGCCATTAAAAACAGAAAACTGGGTAAAATAGGCACATTCGGCATATTTATAGTACTGTGCATTATACAGGCCAAAATAGAAAATCTTTTTTCCAGTGTATTTCCCCAGGGTTTTATGCTGAGGATATTTAACTTTGATAATGGAGAACCATTGATAAAAAGTACAGTAAATACTTTTACTAATCCAAGTAATATTTTTTCCTCAGGAGTGGTAAATCTGAATGTAGCTGAGACTGCTGTATCATTGATCTTCATTGCGGCCATGTTCTATGCCACAGCTTATCTTATAGAAAATAAATTGGATTTATAGTCCAAATTATTAATAATAATTTAAATTTTATAAATATTTGAAGGATTTATGTAAAAGGGGGAGAATATAAAATATAGAGAGGGGTTGGTTATATTATGGGAAAAGTACATGTTTCAAAATCACAGCTAATAAAAGATAAAACCGATAAAATTGAAAAAATATTTGGTGATTTAAAAGAAGATTCCAGCTTAGAGGGATTTATAGGAATGTTTAAGCAGAATTATCCTGAAGATTGGAATAGGATAGTGAAACGTTATGATGAACATAAAAAACTGAGGAAAAAAGGGAAGAATTATCCTATGCCTGAACCCAAAAAATATCTTGAAAATATCTACAATAGCTATATTGATAAAAAAAATTGATGGATTGGAATATTGGAAAAGAAGTTGCCTCAAAATAAATCTTGAGGTATTCTTTTTTATATAATATAAAAATTTCTGTACAAATTATTTTATTTCCTATATTATATTAATGTAAATGGATAAAATGATTTGTATTTTTAAAATAATATATTTAGGGGATATATATAAGATGAATAGAACTATTTTGATGGTGGACGATGAACAGAGGATGAGAGTTCTCATAGAGGCATATTTGAAAAGAGAGGGATTGAATGTCATTTTGGCGGAAAATGGCCGGGATGCGCTTGAAAAATTTAAGAAAAACCAGGTGGATTTGGTAGTACTTGATATAATGATGCCTGTAATGGATGGATGGGCAGCCTGTAAGGAGCTTAGAAAAATTTCAAATGTTCCAATAATTATGCTTACTGCTAGAGCTGAAGATGAAGATCAACTTTTGGGATTTCAATTGGGTACAGACAGTTATGTTACCAAACCTATAAGTCCTAAAATTTTAGTAGCTAAGGTAAAGGCGCTTTTAAAAAGAGTTTACGATGAAGATGACAGCGTGAGAGAAAATATTTATGGCGGTATTTTTATAAATGAGGAAGGACATGAAGTAAAAGTAGATGGGGAAACCGTATATCTTTCACCAAAAGAGTTTGAACTGCTGTGCTATTTAATAAAAAATAAGAACATAGTCTTGAGCAGGGAAAAAATTTTAGATTCTATATGGGGATTGGACTACTATGGAGATCTTAGGACAGTAGATACTCATGTTAAAAGATTGAGAGAAAAATTAGGAGTAAAGTCCTATTTAATAACTACAGTCAGGGGAATTGGTTATAAATTTGAGGTAAAAAATAATGAAGATAAAAAACATTTTCTGGGAAAATAGATTTATATTAAAGATAAGAAAAAATATAACCTGGAAATTATTTATAATAACCACTTTGGTGTTTATAATTTTTATAAGCAGCACTCTGATTTTTCAATCGTTATTTTTTGGAAAATTCTATATAAATAGGAAGGAAAAAAGTTTACAGAATGAGACACAAAAATTTAAAGCAGTTTATAATAGGGCAAAGGATGAAGATGAAGTAATAGATATTATAAGAAGTTTTGAAGAAGATAATAATGCTAAATTGGTTATAATGGATAAATATGATAAAATAAAATTTATAACAAAATTGAACAATGAAAATTATGATGCGGTTAGAATAAAGATAATAGATGATATTATAGTAAAATGGGCAGAAAATTCTAACCTTTTAAATGAGATGAAAAAATACAATAAAGCTGTAACTGTAATTACTGATAGAGAAATCTATGGGAGAAAAAATATCCTCACGGCTGTTCCAGACAATAAAAAGGAAGAGATAATATTTGCAGTGACTTCACTTCAGCCGGTGGATGAAGCATCTTCCGTAATAAAAGAATTTTATATATATTTTTATATAGGTGCAGTAGTATTAATACTCATGCTCTCTCTTATATATACAAATATGGTATCAAAGCCTCTGGTTAAGTTAAATGATACTGCAAAGAAGATGGCGTCACTTGATTTTTCGGAAAAATGTGATATTAAAAATGAAGACGAAATAGGAAATTTAGCAAATACTATGAACTTTTTATCTGATAACTTAGATAAAGCTTTAACTTCACTTAAAAAGGCCAATGAAAAATTGGAAAAAGACATAGAAAGGGAGAGGAGAATAGAAAAAGTTAGAAAAGAATTTGTGGCTTCCGTATCTCATGAACTTAAAACTCCAATAAATTTAATAGAGGGATATGCGGAGGGGTTAAAGGATAATATATTTAAAGCAGATGAAAAGGACTATTACATTGATGTCATAATAGATGAAAGCAACAAGATGGCAAATCTGGTAGCAGATATGCTCAATTTATCTCACCTTGAATCCGGTACGATTAAATTGGATAAGGAGATATTTTTTATGGATGAACTCATAATTTCTGCATCCAGAAAATTTTTAAAGATTATAAAAGATAAAAATATAAGAGTCGATTTTAAAATGCTGAAGAATGTTAAGGTGTATGCTGACTGGAATAAAATGGAACAGGTTATGGTCAATTTTACTACCAATGCTATAAAAAATACAGAAGAGAGTGGAAATATAAACTTTTCCATGACAGAAAGTGGAAATGAGGTTATTATATCTGTAGAAAATACTGGAAAGAATATACCAGAAGAAGATATGGATAAGATATGGAACAATTTTTATAAAATAGATAAGTCCAGAAACAGGGAATTAGGCGGTACTGGCATTGGTCTTGCCATAGTTAAAAATATATTGGAATTGCACGGTTACAAATATGGTGTAAGAAATACAGATAAAGGGGTTATATTTTATTTTGTTATGCATAAAATACATGAATAAGAAGCTTTTATTAATAATAGATTATGAATTTGTTAACAGAATGTTAAAAAACCTGTCATTTAAGTGTCACGTAAATGATATAAAATATAATCTAAGATCTAACTTATATTTAAAGTGATTGCTTAGAAGAGAGGAAATAAAATGAGGTTTATACATGTTAAAAACAGAAGAATGTTTGATGGATTATTTAATTTATTGGCTAATAATATAGATGTTATTTTATTTTTTAGCATAGTTTATGTAAAACTTATCTCCTATGAAAAGAGCATATCTTCAGGCTATATGGACAAGTCTGTGATTTTCCCAATAGCTGCATCAATATTGATATTAATAAGTTTTTCATTTCTTTTTAAAGAAAAAAATAGGACTAGTTTTTTATACATAGTCGATATTGTGTTAAGTGCAATACTTGTGGCAGATTTGATGTATTATAGATATTTCAAGGATATAACCACAGTGGCTGCTATAAGGAATGCTAAATTATTACAGGGAGTGTCATCAAGTGTAGGCAGTGTGGCTAGTGCAAAAGACCTTTATTATTTTTTGGACTTGTTTATTTTACTTCCTTTAGGAAGAATTTATAAAAAGAGGAGAAAAAATTCGAAGCCTCTACCTAAAAGAATATTGAGCTTTTTAATAATATTTGCATTGGGAATTGGAATAAATGCCGGTGTTTTTTACAGGGTTTCTAAAGAACAGCCTACACTGCTTACAGCTATGAGCAATAGAATATATTTAACCAATATGATAGGAAATATAGATTTTCATTTGGTAGATTCTTATAATTATATAAACAATGCTGTAAAAAATTCAAAAGACTTGCCTGAGGAAAGGGTAAAAGATATCAAAGCATTTTTACAGAAAAACAATAGTTCTACGGAGGAAAGTAATTTTAAGGGCATAGGAGAGGGAAAAAACCTGATAGTGATTCAGGTAGAAGCACTGCAGGGTTTTGTGATAAATCAAAAGGTAAATGGTCAGGAAATTACCCCAAATTTGAATAAATGGGTAAATAAATGCATGTATTTTGACAATTACTATTATCAGGTTGCAGGAGGAAATACATCAGATGCAGAGCTTATGTCCAACAATTCACTTTACCCAGCACAGTCCGGGGCTGCCTATTATACTTACAGTGGTAACAAATATGATTCCCTGGCAGCTGCACTGAAGGATAAAAATTATTATACTGCAGCTTTACATGGTAATAGTGAGGGATTTTGGAACAGAAATGTTATGTATAAAGCTCAGAGTTTTGACGATTTCTTTGGGGAACATAGTTTTAATGTAGATGAAAAAATAGGATTAGGGTTAAGCGATAAATCCTTTTTAAATCAATCACTGGAAAAAATGAAGAATTTCAAACAGCCCTATTATTCTTTTTTAGTCACATTAACGAGCCATTTCCCCTATGAAGCAGTAGATAAATATGGAGATTTTAATGTGGGCGAATATGAGGGAACATTTATTGGAAAATATTTAAAAGCCATACACTATACAGATGCACAACTTGGGAAATTTTTAGATAATCTTGAGAAAGATGGGATAATGCAAAACTCTATTATAGCCTTGTATGGAGATCATTTTGCCATTCCCAAAGACAATGCCCAGCAGCTTTTTAAATTTGGAAATGAAAGCAGCAGCGATGATTATACCTGGTTTAAATATCAAAAAGTACCTTTATTGCTTCATTTTCCAAATGATGAGTATGCAGGGGTAAACCATAGGTATACCTGCCAGATGGATTTATACCCTACACTGGCTAATATGTATAATTTACCCCAAAATTATATGTTTGGTAAAGACATGCTAAACGGAAACAGCCAGAAAGTTATTTTTAGAAATGGTTCTTTCATAGATGGACAAAACTTATATGTATCCTGGTCAAACACTTACTATGATTTGAAATCTGGGACTAAAGTAAATGAGACAGAAAAACTGAAGAAGGAAAAGGACGAGTATACAAAAGAACTGCAGTATTCGGATGATCTGCAGAATCATAATCTGATAAGTGAGTTCAGCCAAAAAAAATGAAAATGGTATTGCAGTAAGTAAAAAAATAAACCACATCATAGTTAATTTTTCTATGATGTGGTATTTTATCTGCTATATTCCGTTTTAATAATTGTTGGCGATATCTTTTAATATTTGAGAACTGGCTGAGAGTTCTTGTAAAATGGCATTTATGTCTTCAAATTTTGAAACTTCATCGTTGAAGGTACCGTTTATACTATTCATATTTTTGTATATATCCGATATGGAATATTGAATCTTTTTTAAAATCTCGTCAATTTCTTTTAGAGAATCTGAACTGGAAGAGGATAGCTTTCTAATTTCATGGGCTACTACATCAAATCCCTTACCATATTCCCCAGCCCGGGCAGCTTCTATAGAAGCATTTAGGCCAAGTAAATTAGTTTGATTGGCTATATTTTTTACAAACGCCAATATTTCATCTGTTTCACTGGATTGATTTTTTGTATCTTCAATGCTGCTCTTTATGCTGCTGTTAGTTTTTGCCATAGCTTGTATATCTATTGACATGCTGTTGGTAGATTCACTGATTTTAGATAATGCATCTGAAAGAGATTGTGATAAATTAGATATTTTATAACTTCTGCTTAAATCTTTTACTATTGCGGCAGATCCTACTACTATACCCTTATCATCTATAACTGGAATGGACGTGGATTCAACTTCTTTCCCGAAAATTTTTTCTGGAATTCGTTCTGTGGCAATTTTTTTGGATTTCATTGCAGTGTAATCAGAACCTGAATTTGTTATTTTATCGCCAGGTTTTACATTTAAATTGAATTTTTCATTTCCAAATATATATGTATATTTTTCAGTGTCAGAAGTGGATATCAAGATGTCCTCTTTGAAAAAATTTTGTAAAAAAGGAGCTATGGAGGTAAATGCCTCTGATTGCTTAGTAGTAAAAAAAGTTTCCATTTGATTGTATTCCCCCTAGATATAAAGTTAGATCGTCTTGTAATTATGATTATATCATATTATATAGATATGAAGATAATATTTTAGTAAAACTGTATTAATTAGTATATGTAAAAAATTTAAAGCATATTATTTATAAATAGTACATATATAATTTTTTATTTTAATGGACATATTTTATTTATGAATTATTTAGCCGGCTGTAGTGGGGAGGAGTTTCATTTTTGAAACTGAAAAATCAGTTATGTTGATAGAAAATATATTACAGATCATTTTTGTTATATTTATATGTATTATACCTTTGAGTTTATTAATTCTGGTGTGGTGTGATGTAAGAGAATTTATTGAAGAAATACGGAATATTCATAAAAAATAGCAATTTGTAGGAGAATAATATGACAGATGGAGATTTTTTTACTTTTAGTGAATATATGAAAAAGGAATATGATGTTTTGACAGCATCTATGGAAGATTATCTTGAAATGACTTATAGATTAGCTTATAAAGAAGGTTTTACAAGGATTCATGAACTGGCAAAGGCCTTGAATGTGCAACCTCCTTCGGCTACAAAGATGATTCAGAAACTTGCTGAGTTAAAATTTATAAAATATGAGAAATATGGTATAATAATTCTCACAGAAGAGGGCAAGAATATGGGACAGTATTTGCTGAACAGGCATAATATTGTGGAAAGTTTTTTAAAAGTTATTGGCATATCGGAAAATGTATTAGAACAAACAGAAAAAGTGGAGCATACCATAAACAATCAAACTATAATGCATTTAAAGGATTTTATAGACTTTGTGCATACAAGACCTGATGTAATTGAAGATTTTATAACCTTTAGAAATAAAAGAGCTATCTTAAATAAGAATTCTAAATGAAAGATACAATACTTTATTAAAACTTATTTTATGATATAATCAATTTATAATAATAATTATAAAGGTATAAAGGGATGAGTAATATGGATTTTATATTTAAAAATTTTTCTTTGGTTTGCAAGGTTTTGTTGGCATTAGCTGCTGTATTTATATTCATAAGGATAATACCTTTAGTTGTGATAACTGGTGTTGCTGTATTTGCTTTCTTTAAGGTGAAGAAATATTTTAAAAATAGAAAAATAGATAAATTCAGGCATAAAAACGTAAATAATATAAGAAAAAAGGAAGATATACCTTTTGACATCTCACGTGAGAAAATTGTAGATGTGGATTATGATGAAATTAAAAAATAGCCAATAATAAATAAGAGAATGTTATGATTTTAAGGATTAGCTGGGAAAGGAGCTGAAAACCTTTTAGGTTATACTATGATAGAAACTGCTGTAATTACAATAAGTGATAAGGGGTCACAGGGGAAGAGAATCGATAAAACTGGACCTGAAATAAAAAATATTTTGGATAAGTCTAAATACAACATTGTATATTACAAAATAATACCTGATGAAATTGAGGATATAGAAAGTGAATTGTGTTATGTTTGTGATGAGCTGAAAGTAAATTTAGTACTTACAAATGGTGGGACAGGCTTTTCACCTAGAGATGTTACTCCAGAGGCTACTTTAAAAGTTATAGAAAAAAATGTGCCGGGAGTAGCAGAGGCTATGAGAATGAAATCTATGGAGATAACTCCAAAGGCCATGCTTTCCAGATCAGTGTGCGGCATAAGAAAAAGTACATTGATTGTAAATCTGCCTGGAAGCCCTAAGGGGGCAGCGGAGAATCTTCAATTCATATTGCCTGCACTACCCCATGGTATTGACATATTGATGGGCTGGGATTCTGAATGTGGTGAGAGAAAATGAAGAAAGGGAGAATAGCTTATGGAGTTGACACATATAAATAAACAGGGTAGAGCGAGAATGGTAGATGTAAGCGAAAAGGAAAATACAAAAAGATATGCGGTAGCTATAGCTTCCGTATATATGAAAAAAGAGACATTATCCATTGTAGCAGAGGGAAAGGCAAAAAAAGGTGATGTTTTATCGGTAGCCCAGGTGGCAGGGATTATGGCCGCAAAGAATACTGCCAATATAATTCCAATGTGTCATTCTTTAAATATAACAGGGTGTGACATAAAATTTACACTGGATTTTGAAAAGTCCAAAATTGACATAGAGGCTTCTGCAAAAATTTCTGGAAAAACGGGAGTTGAAATGGAAGCATTGGTGGCAGCCAGTACAGCAGCTCTTACCGTATATGACATGTGTAAGGCTGTGGACAGGGGAATGGTAATATCGGATATAATGCTTGTTGAAAAAAGTGGAGGTAAGTCTGGTCTATTTAAAAGAAAACTTTAAATATGTTCTGTAGGAGATGAAGAAAGAAACTATGGCAAAGGTTGTTTCGGTAAACATAAGTGAAAAAAAAGGAGAAATAAAAAAACCTATAGGTAAGGGATTATTCAGGCAAAATAATGGATTGGAAAATGACGCTCATGCTGGAAATTGGCATAGACAGGTAAGTCTACTTGGAAAAGAGAGCATTGATAAGATGAAATCCCTCGGAGTGAAAGGTTTATCCAGTGGAAAATTTGCAGAAAACCTTACTACGGAAGGTATCGTTTTATATGAACTTCCAGTGGGAACTGTACTCAAAGTAGGGGAAGTGCTTTTGGAGATTACACAGATTGGAAAAGAATGTCACAGTGGATGTGCCATACGTAAACAGGTGGGGGATTGTATCATGCCCAGAGAAGGTGTGTTCGCCAAAGTAGTTAAAGATGGATGGATAGGTGAGGGAGATCCTATAGATTTAGTTAAAAAGTAAATGAGTAAAAAAGATGGATTTTTCCAGAAATTATTTTTCGGAAAAATCCATCTTTATTTTATATATGGAAATTGCTATTCGTCAGTTTTTACACCTAGAAGATTCAATATGAAAATAAACAGGGGTATACCTATGAGAAGACCCCATATACCCATAAGGTGTTCAGAAACTATCAGCACTATAAAGGTAAAAAATATAGGAAGCTGTACTTTAGAAGACATCAGTTTAGGATTCAAGATATAGCTTTCAATAGCATGAATTATTGCAATCATGATCAATACATATACCACTTTAGTAAAGCCGCCTATGCTGAAAGCAATAATACACAATGGAATAAGGGATATTATCACTCCGGCTATTGGTATTAAGCTCAATATGAATATCATAAAGCCAATAGTTACCAGCTGAGGAAAATTCAATATGGAAAGCATTATTATAGATACAATGGTATTGAAAAAGGCTATTAAGATCTGAGCCTGAATTACCTTACCAAAAGTATTTAAAAAATTTTCCCCAAAGAAACATAGATATTCATATAATCCAGATATCTTACTGTGTTTGAATTTTTTTAAGAAGGAAATAATTTTATGTTTTTCTAGCATAAAAAATAAACTGAGCATTATGGAAATAAAAGTGTTAAGACTCCATTTTCCTATATTTGCAGCAAGCTGTATAGATATATTGAATCCTGATTTCAAATAACTTTTTATATCTATTTCACTTAGCATGTTTATTAAATAGCCTTGGACCGTATTTGAATAAGATTTCGAATTTATTTGAAAATCTGATATATTATTTATTATATATTTTGTCTGATTTATAAGCTGTGGAACTAATTTTACAACAATTAATACTATGGATACAAATAAGAGTGTATATAAAATTACAGTAATAAATTTCTCTTTTGCTACAGTTACTTTATGGACCTTTTTTAATATCAGATTTTGAAGGCTGTTCATTATATAGGAAAATAAGAAAGTAAGTAAGAATATGTCAAACACGGATTTAGACCAATAGAAAAAGAGAAGTATAGCAATAAAAAAAAGTATTCTTTTTATGGAATCTTTTGAAAAAAAATCTTTTAGGGAACTCATATCATATCTCCTTGGTATATATTATATAGTATGTATAAAGCATATAATGTATTAATAATAACCTTTTAAAGGAATATTGTCTATATAATATTATAAAAATTATCCTATGGAAATTTCAAGTGATATTTAATAAAAAATTATGGTGAATTAAAAAATATAAAAAGGTTTTGAAATTTATTATTGAATATTTATAATATATAATGTATAATTATAAAAAAGTAATTGGGGGGAAAAGCATGAGAAAAATAGGTATAATAATATTAAGTGTAATTATGGTGTTCGCACTTTTTACAGGCTGTGGCTCAAACAGTAAATCTAGTAATAATGAAACAGATAATTCACTTCAGAGAGTGAAAGATTCTGGTAAACTTTCTATAGGATTAGATGATTCCTATCCACCTATGGAATTTAGAAATGATAAAAATGAATTGGAAGGATTCGATATAGATTTGGGGAAAGAACTTGCTAAAAAGTTGGGAGTAAAATATAATCCTGTAGTTACAGATTTTAATGGAATAATTTTAGCATTGCAATCCGGAAAATTTGATGCCATATTAGCTACATTGAGTATAACCGATGAGAGAAAAAAGAATATAGATTTTGTAGGACCATATATCAATGGAGGACAGATAATAGTAGTTAAATCCGGAAACAAATCCATGAGCACTAAAGAGGATTTGAAAGGTAAAGTAGTTGGAGTTCAGCTTGGAAGCACGGGAGAGCAGGCAGCAGGGAAAATAGAAGGTATTAAAGAAATTAAGAAATATGACAAGATAACGGAAGCTTTTCATGAAGTCAATATAGGCAGAGTTGATGCTCTCATATGTGATTCTGAGGTAGGTGAATACTATGTGGCAAAGGACAAGGTAAATTACACTGTACTTAAAGATAAACTTACTAAAGAGCCCGTTGGAATAGGTGTAAAAAAGAAAGATAAAAAATTACAAGAGGCTTTAAATAAAGCACTGGATGATCTTAAAAAAGATGGTACATTATCTAAGCTCTCCATAAAGTGGTTTGGACACGATATATATAAAGAGAGTAATTGATATTTAAAGAAGGATAAAAGCTGCAGATGCACTTTTATCCTTCTTTAATATGTTATAAAATAAAAGAAATAGGATAGGCAATGTTAAATTTGAAAAGGAGGGAAACTCTCTGTGATAGAACAAATAAAAAATGATTTGCAGGATATAGCGGAAACTATCAAGGCAGTAATAGACATTGATATCACTATTATGGATAGAAGGCTTTTGAGAGTGGCAGGTACTGGAAGACTCAAAAAAAAGATTGGATTGAGTGCACCTAAAAATTCCGTGTTCGAAAAATGTTTAAAAAGTGGAAAATCATATTTTATTGAAAATCCAGGAGGTTGTACTGAATGTATAATTTGTGAAACAAAGACTCAGTGTGATGAAAAGGCAGAAGTATGTTTCCCAATAATCATAGATGGTAGGGCAGAAGGTATTATAGCCATGATAATATTTGATGAAGATAAAAAGGAAATGTTTTTAAAAAAAAGGGATAGCTATAAAAATTTTGATAGGAGGATGGGAGAACTTATTTCTTTTAGGATAAAGGAAAAAAATATGCATCATAAATTGGAGTATAAATCTACCGAACTTTTAACTATAATAGATTCTGTAAATGAGGGAATTATAACTATAGACAGTAATAATAGAATATTGAATTTAAATAGATATATAAAAGAAAAATTTAAGTTAAAAGAAACCTATCTTATAAATAAGGATGTAAGTAGAATTATACCGGAAAAAATAG
This sequence comes from Clostridium sp. MT-14, assembly GCF_042436595.1. NCBI lineage: Bacteria > Bacillati > Bacillota > Clostridia > Eubacteriales > Clostridiaceae > Clostridium > Clostridium sp. MT-14. The sequence continues at coordinate 21,328 of NZ_JBHMIY010000010.1, read as the reverse complement.
TAAATAAATTCCAACCCAATAATTATTATATAGAGGAAGAAACTGTAACTGTGGATTTTAATAAATCGAGATTTAATTTTTTATTATCTGTGAGACCCATAAATTTTGATAAAGGGATATATGGTGCAGTAATAACTTTTAAGGATTTTAACAAATTGCAGCAGTCTGTATTTAAGATGGACGGAAAGAATTCCATGTTTAGATTTAAGGATATAATAGGAAGCAGCGATGTTTTTGTCCAGGTTAAAGATCAAGTAAAGCAAGTGGCCAAAAAGGATATGCCTGTTTTACTTCTGGGTGAAAGTGGCACTGGAAAAGAATTGTTTGCAAGGGCTATACACTATGAGAGTTATAGAAAAAATGAGGTGTTTATGCCCATAAATTGTGGTGCTATACCTGAAACGTTGATGGAAAGTGAATTATTTGGATATGAAAAAGGAGCTTTTACCGGTGCAAGTAACAGCGGAAAGATGGGTAAATTTGAGATAGCGAAAGATGGAACTATATTTTTAGATGAGATAGGAGATTTGCCCCTTCACATGCAGGTGAAGCTTCTGAGGGCGTTAGAGGAAAAAGAGATTGTGCGAATAGGCGGCATAAGCACTATAAAGGTAAATCCTAGAATAATAGCGGCTACTAATAAAGATTTATACGGCATGGTTGAAAAAGGACAGTTTAGAGAAGATCTTTTTTACAGGTTGAATGTGATTCCAATAAGGATACCTGCCCTCCGGCAAAGGGGAAATGACATATTAGAGCTTTCGCAGTATTTCTTAGATAGATATAATAATATATATGATAAAAATATAAGAGATTTTTCTGAAAAAGTGAAAGAAATGTTTTTAGAATATTCCTGGCCTGGAAATGTAAGAGAGCTTCAAAATCTTATAGAATATGCTATAAATTTTGAAAAGGGAAGTATTATAACTTCTGAAACTATAAGGAGAAGGACAGGAAAATTTAATGACAGGGTTGTGGAAAATGAAAGCCTTAGGGATATGGTATTAAAATATGAGAGGGGGATTATAAATAGTTTTATAGAGAAGTATGGTTCAGATACCGATTCGAAAAAATTAATAGCTAAAAAGCTAAAAATAAGTACAGCTACTTTATACAGAAAAATAGGTGACGAGAAGTATCAAAAATGAGAATTAATTATCATTTTTGATATGTAAAGTAAATTTAAAGCAATAGGAGATAGAGGATGCATATGACGAATATACATCCTCTATATTTTTATCATTATTGAGAATTAATGTGTATAATATGGGTTAAAGTACTGGCATGAAAAGTGCTGATAATATTTAATAAGAGATTTTCTATATAGGATTTACAGCTTATGGGCTATGATATACATTCATCTGTATAAAGTATATAAATATTTAATTGTAGAGGAGGTTATTATCTGTGAAAGATTATGAATTGTTAGTAAATATATTGAGAGATCAAGTAGTGCCGGCTTTAGGCTGTACGGAACCGACAGCAGTAGCTTATGCTGTTGCCAAAGCCAAGGAAGTTTTAGGGGAGGATATAACTGGACTGGAGATATATGTGGATAGAAATATATTTAAAAATGGTAAAGAGGTGGGAATACCTGGTACGGATAAAAAAGGTATTTTGACAGCAGCAGCTCTATCTATGGTCATAGGTAAATCGGAATATAAATTACAGGTATTAAAGGATGTTTCAGATGAAAGCTTAAAAAGTGCACTTGATATAATAGATAGGAATATGATTAAATTAAACCTGAAAAAGGATGTAAAAGGTCTATATATAGAAGTAATTGCAAGAAAAGGCAGAAATTCTTCCAGAGTTATCATAAGAAATAGTCACTTAAATATAGTGATGATTGAGAAAAATGGAACTCAAATTTTTTCAAAAGATAGCGGAAATAACATTGCTGATAAGCCATCTTTGAGAGATAAGATCAGAGAATTTACCATAGAAGATTTTAAAGATTTTGTGGATAATGTCTCTTATGAAAAAATAAAATTTATTGAAGATGGGATAAATATGAATGAAGAAATAGGGAAAACAGGTCTAAAATTGGATCTTGGAATAGGTATCGGGCATTTATTCAATAACAGCTCTAATGCAGAGCAGTATGCTAAGGCCATTACATCTGCTGCTTCGGAAGCAAGGATGTCGGGCTATCCTCTCCCGGTAATGAGCAGTGCAGGAAGTGGAAATCATGGATTGGTGGCTATACTTCCTATAGCTATAATTGGAGAAAAAATGGGAGTTAAAAGGGAAAAGATAGTTAGAAGCGTTGCCTTAAGTCATCTTGTAACTATTTATATAAAAAGCTATACGGGAGCACTTTCGCCAGTTTGCGGATGTGGGGTAGCAGCTGGTGTAGGAGCTAGTGCAGGACTTTCTTATTTAATGGGTGGGAATCTAGCCCAAATAAAGGGAGCCATTAAAAATATGATTGCAGGAATAAGCGGAATGATATGTGATGGTGCAAAGATTGGATGTTCCTATAAATTGGCCATATCCGTAAATGCAGCTTTAGATGCAGCTAAGATGGCAAATAGAAATATCTTTATACCGTCTCAAGATGGCATACTGGATGAATCAGCGGAAAAAACCATACAAAATTTAGGAAGGATATCTGTTGAAGGAATGGCAAATACAGATGGAGTGATTTTAGATGTAATGATGAAAGAATGTAAATAGTGTAAAATTATTCTCCAATTAGATATTTTATGGTAATATTAAATTAAGGAATAGGGAAAGGTTTTATAAAAAGGAGATGTAAACGTTATGAATACAAACAATAATTGTCCAGAGAAGATCACGTATGGATGGGATAATTTTTCTAAGATCCTAACTTTTATTGGATGCATTTTCTGTTTACTTACTGCCTATGAAGCTTTTTTAGGATTGCTTATGATATCGTATGCTTTTTGGAGAAGCCGATCTAAAAATGTTATGAAAAGAACTAGAGAAGAAAGGTCACTGCTGAAGTTTTTAAATGATGTGTTTCGTGTTATCTATAATATTAGGCATGGTAGAATATCTCTAAAAAATTTGAGGTTGAAGAATAGAAAAAGATATAAAAAATGTCCTAGATGCGGCAATCTTATCTTGTTGAAAACTACAACTAAAGATAATGTGCTATCATGTCCTAAATGCTCTTTAAAATTTAAGGCAAAATAAAGTGATTCTTAGGCTCAGGTGGAGTTTTCTAATAAGGAATACTTTTCTCCACCTGAACCTCAGCAGAACTTATCCAGGCGCGTAGCAGTGCTTATCGCCCACTTTAAGAAGTTGGGAGTATTAACAATGGTAGCGTTCGGATAAGTTAGTGCAGCAGTCTGTTTATAGGCTGCTGTTTTTTATCCAGTTAATTATCAATAGTGATATATATCACTATTGATAATTGAGCAGAAGATGATATAATTATTATGTTGTAAAAATTTAATTAAAATTTTATAAAAAGTGGAGGGAATAAAGTTTGGAAAAAATTGCATTGATAACGGATAGTACAAGTGATATGCCTAAGGATGTGGCGGATAAATATAATATAAAAATACTTCATTATAGGATAATATATAAAGACAGGGAATTTGTTGATGGGATAAATGTAGATTCAAAGTATATTTATGATAATTTAGACAGGGAAATACCTACATCTTCATTGCCTTCTATGAATGAAATGGAGAACTTATTCAACAATTTACAAGATGAAGGATATACTCATGCCATAGTTGTAACTCTTTCTGGCGGTTTGACTGGTATTTTTAATGGGGTAAAGCTGGTCAGTGAGAATTATCCTAATATTAAGACTTACATATATGATTCCAAGTCCATCTCTGTAGGAGAGGCCATGCTAGTAGAAGAATGTGCAAAACTTATAAAAAAAGGAATGACTTTCGATGAAATAGTAAATAGTTTGCCTTCTTTAAGAAAAAGACTGCATTTGTATTTTGTAGTTGGTACTTTAGAATATTTAAAAAAAGGCGGGAGAATAGGCAAGGTAGCAGGTACTATTGCAGAACTTTTAAATATAAAGCCTATTGTAGCCATTGATGTAAATGATGGAAAATATTTTACTTATGACAAAGTGAGGGGAAGAAAAAAATCTTTAAATAGAATGGTTGAAATTGCAAATAACATTCTTAAAACCAAAAAATGCAGGATGAGTATACTACATGGATGTGCTCTGGAAGATTCTAAAAAAGTATTTGATGAAATTAAAAAAAATCCAAATGTAGTTTCTGCCACTTTTGGAGGAAATATAAGCCCTGTGGCAGGAGTGCACAGCGGACCTGGCCTAGTGGGTTTAGTATTATTTGAGGAAGAATAAATTTTATGGATAAATTTGATTTGGAAAAGAGTACGAAAGAAGAAGAAAAGCGTCTATATAGAGAATACAAGCAAAAGTTAGCTGAGCTCAAGAAGGTGAAGAAAGAGAGGGAAGCTGTAGGACAGGTATTTACAAAAGGCCTTTTACAAATATATGTTCTTTATATTTTAAGCTTGGAAGCTACTAATGGAAATGATATATCCCGAAAAATAGGAGAGAGAACTGGCGGCAGGTGGATACCTAGTACGGGGGGAATTTACCCATTGTTAAAAAAACTGGAGAAAAGTAAATTAATTGAAGGAAAGTGGGATGATTCTAAAAACAAAATGCAAAAAATATATACTTTAACGGATTTGGGTGTCAGTGAATTGAAGAGTAAGAAGAAACTTTTAAAAAATAAAATAGAAGAATCATTAGAAGTGTTTAATATAGTCTATAAAGATCTGTATGGTACTTCAGAGGAATAAAAATTTCCTCTGAAGCCTATTTTTGATTCTAGTTTACTAATTTATTTGATAGAATGCTGTTCTTTAAACTCTTTTAAAGAACGGGAAACGGGCCTCCTAGTTCTATAAACTCCATAGAGCAGTACAATTAAAGCAGAACCGAAAGATATTACATTTATCATCATGGGAGAAGTGTAATTATGTAAAAGTCTGTCCTCTAATAGCATTTTAAAAGCTGTATGGGCAAGTATGGCGCCTCCCAGGTATATTATCATAGGGTGTTTATTCATAAGTTTTGCTACATACTGGCTTCCAAAGAATATAATGGGGATATTGAGCAGCAGTCCGAAAATTATAAGTAATATATGACCTTCGGCCGCACCGGCAATTGCCAGCACATTATCCAAACTCATAGTGGCATCAGCTATGACTATACTTAAAATTGCTGAAAAATATTTGCCCGTTGGGGTTATCTGCTTTTTTTTCACTTTTTTTGATTGGGGTCTTATGAAATTCCAGGTTATTTTTATAAGTAAAATTCCACCGATTAATTTTATGGGAAGCCATTCTATTAAGAGTATATAGGTAATAAGACATGCAAACAGTATTCTCAGGAAAACTGCAACAAACACTCCAATCATTGAAGCGGATTTTGCATGTTTTTTTGGCAAATCTCTCGTTGCCAGAGCGATTACTCCTATATTATCACCACTTAAGACTATGTCGAGTAAAGTTATCTGTAAAGCTCCTGATAAAAAGGCAGCTAAATTTTCCATTCTAAAGTACTCCTTTTAACAGTATATTTTGATATTTAAGTTAGTTTATATTTATTATTTCTACAGAGTAATATATTCTCTAAATGTGCTAAATATTACCTTAAGGTTATCACTCACATTATTGTAACATATACACTGTATAATGTAAAGTATATTATATAATATGGTTTTAATGTCTATATAATTTAGATTATAATATATGGATGTTGGAGCATTTTATTATGTGAAGTTCCATAAATAAATTCAGATTAGTTAGAGACTTCATGAGAAGAAGGTGAATTAAAATATTAAGAGCAAAAAATACTTCAGTTATGTTAATGATTTTTATATTGCTATTTTCGGGTATATTTTCTGTAAAAGCCGTATCTGATGAATATAACAAACCTATCCATGGCATGGTTGTTAAAATAGAATCACAGGGAGACAAAAATTCTCAAAGATTTTCCAATGTGGATGTAAAAATAATTTCGGGAAAGCTCAAGGGCAAAACGGTTACTGTGCAAAACTTTGTAGGAGGGAAGATAAAAGATGAGAACAGCAGCACTCAAAGTTTTGTGAAAGTTGGAGACGAGGTTTTGATAAATGTCGACAAATATGATAAAAGCGGTAATGTGAAGAGTGCATATATATATGAAATAGTCAGGTATAAATACCTCTATAAATTGGGAATATTTTTTATTCTGCTTTTGATAATTATTGGGGGCAAAAAAGGACTCAAATCAGTTATAACTTTGGCTATAACCGGAGTTATGGTGTTGAAGGTTTTAATACCTCTTGTAATACAGGGGTTTGATCCGGTAGTTGTTTCTTCAATTATATGCATGTTTGCGATTGTGGTAAATCTTGTTATAATAGGCGGGAAAAATGAAAAGACACTGGCAGCTATTATAGGCACTTCAGGAGGCGTGCTGATTGCAGGAATTATAACGATGTTTTCGAATTCTATAATAAGGGTAAATGGACTTACAGATGATCAAATGCAATCTATTATCTATACTGCGCAAAATTCTAATTTTGATTTTCAGGGCCTTTTGTTTGCAGGAATAATTATGGGGGCTCTGGGTGCGGTCATGGATGTGAGTATATCAATAGCTTCTTCGGTAAAGGAAATTGAAGATGCTAAACCGGATATAACAGTGAGGGAATTGATAAAATCTGGTATGAATGTAGGTAAGGATATAATGGGAACTATGGCTAATACTTTAATACTCGCCTATGTAGGAGGAGCTATGTACATAATGATTATGGTTTCTTCCTATTCCTACAGCACTTCTATTACTACTGCCATTGATCAGGACGTGATTGCTTCAGAAATATTAAAAGCTTTAGCTGGAAGTATTGGACTGATTTTGGCAATACCCATTACAACAGTTGCAGCTGCACTGCTTGTTAAAAGACATAGAGAAAAAATGCAGGGAATATCTGAAGAGGGAAAGTGAAAGTAACATTTTATCATCTGAATAAATATAATACAGTGAAACAAATTGAAAAGAAAGGATGAAGTACAATGGAGATCACTGTAAATTTTTACATTGTTTCAGATGAAGATTCCGGAGAATCGGAAAAATTCCACAGCCAGATAAAATCGGAGAACCCTATATATTTAACTCTTCAGGAAGGTGACATTATAGTATCTGAAAAGGATAATTTAGAGTATGCTGTAGTTAAGACCGTAAAAAATCTTTATAAAAAGGAATTAGACGTATATATAACTGGTATAAAAAGTAAAGAAGAGATAATGGATGAAATAGAAAATCTGGCTAATAAAACTGTAAAATCTGTATTGGAGTCCATTAAAGATACATTGGGTTTTGATGAAAAAAAGGATTTTAGTAAGGATTAAGGTTAAAGGCACTGTTGAATTCATTTACTTTTACTTTTTATGATTTCAATAGTGTTTTTGATCATAGAAAAATTAAATTTAGGAGTATGAAATATGAATAAAAGCGCACTTAAAAACTTGGCTTGTGAAGGCAGAACTGAACTAATTGAAAAAGTACATATTAAGGCCCTGCAATATGGCATACACGGAGATGATGCTGAAAGATTTAACCCTGAGGCTGTGAATGGAATTACCCTCAGCAATGAGGAAGAATTACAGAGGGAAAAAATAATTGAGAAAATTGAGATCCTGAATAATAGAGGTGAAAATGGATATAAAAAGGTAATTGAGAGAATTGCCTATATCTGGTTTAATAGATTTGTAGCGTTGAGGTTTATGGAAGTGAATGATTATCTGCCTACAGGAGTAAGGGCATTGTCTTCTTCTTTACCGGGATCTGTGGAGCCAGATTTAATGAAATACGCTTTTGAAGTGAAGCTCCCTGTAGATACTGAGAAAATATACAAGATGAAATTAAATGGTGATATGGAGGGCCTGTTTAAATATATGATAATAACTCAGTGTAATAGTTTAAGCAACTCTCTTCCATTTGTGTTTGAAAGGATGGAAAGCAGCTGTGAATTATTGTTTCCGGAGGGAATTTTAATAAATGGAGATTTTATAAGGAAATTGACAGATACTTCCCTTATACCAGAAAAGGATTGGAAAGATGTAACTGTTATAGGGTGGCTCTATGAATACTACATATCTGAGGAAAAAAATAAGCTGATGAAGACAAAGAAAAAGTATACTAAAGGTGAAATACCATATGTGACACAGCTCTTTACTCCAGATTGGATAGTCAAATACATGGTTGAAAATTCCCTGGGAAGGTATTGGGTAGAAGCCCATCCGGAGCATGGCGATCTAAAAAGAAATTGGGAATTTTATATTGAAGATCTACGGCCTGGAGCTTATGAAAAATTACGGCCTCATATTGATAGAAAATTAAGTATTGAAAATGTTAAATGTTTTGATCCGGCTTGCGGATCGGGACATATACTTATATACATGTTTGATGTATTGTATCAGATATATGAAAGATGTGGTTATGATCGAGGGAAAATACCAGAATTGATTATAGAGAATAATCTTTATGGAATGGACATAGATGACAAGGCATATAGGCTGGCGTGTTTTGCTGTTGTCATGCAGGGAATGAAATATAACAAAAAACTTCTCAAAAATATAGAGAGAAAATCAAGAGACGGGCAGTTTAAAAGCATTGATTTAAATATAGTGTCTATACAAGAGAGCAATGACCTTAATGAAGATGATATAGTTTATATAGCAGGAAGTAAATTTGGTGAAAATTATGTAAAGACGAAGGCATTTATAGAAACATTTAAAGATGCTAAAATATACGGATCATTAATACAACTGAGAGGATTTAAAAAGGATTTTTTTATAGATAGATTGAAATATATGATAAATAATTCAGATTACAATTTAATTCAACATAAAAGAAGGGAAAAAATCATTAAATTATTGTCTGAATTTGTAAAGCAGGCTGAGATAATGTCAGAAACTTATGATATTTTAGTGACAAATCCACCTTATATGGGAAACAGGTATTTTAATCCACTGCTAGGAAAATATATTGCTAAAAATTATCCAGTGGCAAAGATGGATATGTTTTCTGCTTTTATGCTGTATAGTTTTTCAAAAGTTAAATGTAATGGGCATCTGGGTTTTATGGTACCTTTTGTGTGGATGTTTATACAGTCCTATGAAGAGTTGAGAAAAATTGTAATTCATACCAGAAATATAAGTAGTTTGATTCAGCTCGAATACTCTGGATTTGAAGAGGCGACAGTGCCTATTTGCACATTTACCTTGAGAAATTATAGTGTGGATGTGCCGGGAAATTATATAAGATTGTCGGATTTTAAGGGGGCAAAAAGACAGCCGGAAAAAACCAGAGAGGCAATAGCCAATTCCTGTGTGGATTACAGATTTACTGTGGAACAGAAAAAGATGAAAAAGATTCCAGGAAATAGATTTGGATACTGGCTTACAGATAGGGAGATTGAAATATTGAATAGATCGAAAGTTGTAGCTGATGTTGCGTATCCTTGCACGGGCATGCAGACAGGTAGCAATGATAAATACATAAGACAGTGGTTTGAGGTAGACTATAATCACATAAACTTTTCTGGAGTGAATAGGAATGATAAGTACTGGATTCCATATCAAATGGGCGGCGAGGCAAAAAAATGGTATGGAAATATATCTGAGATAATTTATTGGAAGGACAACGGGCAGAAAGTAAGAGAGGAAAAAGGTTCCATCATACGAAATGAAAAGTTTTTTTTCCACAAAGGCATAAGCTGGAAGAGAATAACCTCTGGAAAAAATACCATAAGAATACTGAATGAGGGTTTTATTTTTGACCAGTCTGCTGATTCAATATTTGTGAAAAATGAATTGGACTATAATTATATGTTGAGCTTTTTTAACACCAAGATAATGACAAATATCTTTGAGTTTATTGCCCCTACGTTAAATCTCACTGCAGGTACTGTTAAGCAGATACCAATATATATGGAACAAAATCCATCCATAAGAAAAAAAATTGATCTGCTCTGCAGGGAATGTATATCCATATCCAGAAATAACTGGGATTCTTTTGAAACCTCCTGGGATTTCAAAAAACATCCTCTGCTGATCTACAAGGGGAATTCAAATACCATAGAGAAAGCCTATTACAATTGGGAGAATTTTTCTGAGAAACAATTTTATAGGATGAAGTGTATTGAAGAGGAATTAAATAAAATATTTATAAAAATTTATGGTTTTGAAAATGAAATGACTGCAGAAATTGGGGAAAAAGATATTACAATAGAGAGAGCCAATAGGGAAAGGGGAATAAAGTCCTTTATATCCTATGCAGTAGGATGTATGTTTGGAAGGTATTCTCTGGATATGGAGGGAATTGTGTATGCAGGAGGCAGTTTCAGTTCGCACTTTACAGTTGACAGTTCTCAACACGGGGATAAGGTGTGGCAGGTAAGAAAGGTGGATAAAGATGATGAGGGCAATGTTATATCTGATTTGTGGACAGATGCTTCCTTTGCTCCGGAGGAGGACAATGTAATTCCAGTATTGTATGAGGATTATTTCAGAAATGACATAGTATCCAGGTTTGTAGAATTTGTGAGAATAGCTTTTGGAAAAAAGAATTTATCTCAGAATATTGCTTTTATAGCACAGACTCTTAAAAAAAAGAGAAATGAAAGCGACAAGGAAACTTTGAGAAGGTATTTTATGAATGATTTTTTTAAAGATCACTTTCAAAGATATAAAAAAAAGCCCATATACTGGCTGCTTACTTCCGGTAAATACAAGGCTTTTAACTGCTTGATCTATGTACATAGATTTGATAAGAATATATTATCCAAAATTAGAACTGATTATATATGTAAACTTCAAGGCAAATTGTATAAAAAAAAGAATGCCCTGTGTCTTGAAAAAGGAAACACAGCTCAAAAACTTTCAATTCTCCATAATCAGCTGGATGAATTGAGAGAATATGATAAAAAACTGCATCATATGGAAAACATGCAAGTAGAAATTCATCTTGACAGTGGAATTAGAGCCAACTATGAAAAATTCAAGTCAATTTTGAAATGAAATTATGAACTGCAAAATAAAGGGGGTAAGAATGTGGAAGACAGATTTGAGAGAGATTTGCTGGGAGAGAAAAAAATTCAGAGTTCAGCTTATTTTGGCATCAATACTCAAAGAGCCATGGAAAATTTTAATCTGGGCGGCAAAATAGTGAATTTGAATCTGATTAGAGAAATTGCACTAATAAAAAAAGCAGCCGCAATAGTAAACAGGGATTTAAAAGAGATGAGCTCTGATAAGGCTGATGCCATAATTAGAGCCAGTGAAGAGGTTATAGAGGGCAGATTTGATGATCAATTTAATCTGAGTGCGTTTCAGGGGGGAGCAGGTACTTCTACAAATATGAATGTAAATGAGGTTGTAGCCAATAGAGCCATAGAAATACTTGGCGGTAAAAAGGGCCAGTACACTCTGGTACATCCACTAAATGACGTGAACATGTCACAATCAACCAATGATGTGTATCCTACAGCTCTTAGAATTGCAGCTATACGACAGATAAGAAAATTGAGTAATTGCCTGGCGGATTTACAGGAAGAACTGCAGGTAAAGGAAAGTGAATTTTCTGATATGATAAAATTGGGGAGAACTCAGCTTATGGATGCACTTCCAATGATGGTAGGCCAGGGGTTTGGCGCCTATGCCAAAGCAATAGCAAGGGACAGATGGAGAATTTATAAGGTAGAAGAAAGACTGAGGGAAGTGAACATAGGAGGTACTGCCATAGGCACAGGTCTAAACGCCCGAAATAAATTCATATATGAAATAACGGATGTACTTCAGAATTTAACAGGGCTTGGACTTGCCAGATCCGATTATCCCATGGATATAACCCAGAATTGTGATGTATTCGTAGAGGTGTCGGGGCTATTGAAAGCTCTGGCTGTAAATTTGATGAAGATTTCCAATGATTTGAGATTGCTCAATTCAGGACCCAGAGGGGGAATTGGAGAGGTAGTACTTCCCGAGGTACAGGCAGGATCTACTATTATGCCGGGCAAAGTAAATCCAGTTATAGCGGAAATGGTGGGTCAGGTCAGTATGAGAGTCATATCAAATGATACTGCCATCACCCTGGCCAGCGGTTCGGGACAGCTGGAGCTGAATGCTTTTACACCGCTTATTGCGGAGTGTCTGCTTGAATCTCTTGAATTGCTGGAAAGATCGGTTACCATATTTAAGGAAAAGTGCATTGAAAATATTAAAATAAATGAAAAAAAATGCAGAAATAACCTGGAATCATCTACGGCGCTGGTAACAGCTCTTGTGCACTATATAGGCTATGACAGGGCTGCACAACTGGCAAAAAAGGCATTGAGAGAAAACAAGACAATAAAAAAAGTGCTTCTGGAAGAAAAAGTGCTGACAGAGGAAAAAATAAATGAGATAATGAATCCATATCAGCTTACAAAACCAGGGATACCTGGCATATAAATATTTGGAGGTGTAATTATGGGCTTAAACGAAACTCCACGATCTGTAAGAGTACATATAGCCTTGTTTGGAAAAAGAAATGCAGGGAAATCAAGTATTATAAATGCAATAACCGGGCAGGATATAGCCATAGTATCAGATGTAAGGGGGACTACTACAGATCCAGTTTATAAATCCATGGAGATTTTACCTATAGGACCCTGTGTGATAATAGATACGGCAGGACTTGATGATGAAGGTAAATTGGGGCATTTGAGAAAGAAGAAGACCATGGAGGTGTTAAATAAAACTGACATCTCTCTGGTAGTGATAGATTCTGTTCTTGGAATTACCGATTATGACAGATATATAATAAATGAGATAAAAGACAAGGATATACCGCTTATAGTGGTACTGAACAAAATAGATATTCTAAAGAAGGATAATAATTATATCAAAAATGTAAAAGAGGAATTTAATGCTCCGGTAATATCGGTGTCTGCTGTATCAGGTGAAGGAATTAAGAAGCTGAGAAATGAAATAGCAGGTATATTGCCCCAGGATGAAGATAGATTTAAAATAGTAGGAGATCTGATAAGCCCCGGAGATTTTGTGGTGCTCGTCATTCCAATTGACAAGGCGGCACCTAAGGGAAGGCTCATACTTCCACAGCAGCAGACCATAAGGGATATCTTGGAAAGCGATGCCATGGCGGTGGTGACAAAGGAATATGAGCTCAGAGAGACTTTGGAGAATTTGGGCAAAAAACCTAAAGTGGTGATTACGGATTCCCAGGTATTTTTAAAAGTTTCAGCAGATACTCCCAAAGATATTTTAATGACATCTTTTTCCATATTGTTTGCCAGATATAAGGGAGATCTGGTGGAACTTATAAAGGGAGTAAAAGCTGTAAAAAAATTAAAAGATGGTGACAAGGTATTGATTGCAGAGGGATGCACCCATCACAGACAGTCCGATGATATAGGAAAAGTGAAGATACCCAGGTGGATAAGGCAGATCACGGGGAAGAAGATAGATTTTGAGTTTTCTTCAGGCGTTTCTTTTACAGATGATATAAAAAAATATGCACTCGTAGTTCACTGCGGCGGGTGTATGTTGAATAGATCTGCTATGATTTACAGGATAAATACTGCAAAACAATTCAATGTACCTATAGTCAACTACGGCATTTTGATTGCATATGTTCAGGGAATATTGGACAGGGCTTTAAAACCATTTCCGCTGGCTAAAATGGCATGGGACAGCACCGAGGATTAATTATTTTAAATCAAATGTAGAAATTATTAAAAAATTATATATATATATTCTTAATTATTATTGAATAGGTAAAGCATGATTAATATCACATTAGTGAATTAATTATGCTTTTTTAAATGGGAAAAAGAAAATTTAAATTTAAAAATTTTTTAAAAGCACATGATAATTTGCAATTATGAATAAATGCCGTAATTTATATTCATTAAACGTATACATGATTAATAATATTTAAAAAAATAGAATGATTATATAAGAAAATAATAAAAAATGTAACATAAAAATATTAAAATATTATTGAATTGAATAATAAATGGTGGTATTATTATAAAAACATTCATTTGAATTTGTTTTTTTAGTATAATTTTGGGAGGATGACTAGAATGAAAAGAAATAAGGGAATTAAAAGTAAAATATTAATTTCGCTGGTATGTATTCTTGCACTTATTTTACCTGCCTGTGGAAGTTCAGGTGGAAGTTCCGGAAGTTCTGGAGGAGAGAAAAAGATCATTAATATAGGAATGATGAATGCACCAAGTGGTTTCAATCCTTTGGAGTGGACAGACGTAGCTCAGGAAGTAAGCTGTGGACTATTATTTCAAGCTCTAGTAGAATTGGATGATGATATGAAATATAAGCCTATGCTGGCCGATTCCATTACAACTAAGGACAATAAGACATTTACAATTAAACTCAATTCAAAGGCGAAATGGAGTGACGGGAAGCCTGTAACAGTAGATGATGAATTGTATACTATTGGCCTTATATCTAACCCTAAAGTGCCATCCACTGTGGCATCAAATTTTAACATAGTTGAAGGTTTGGATGAAAAAGGGAAAAATACTGCAGGGGGTACAGATATATCTGGTGTGAAAAAAGTTGATGACCACACCATGACAATCACTACAAAGCAGCCTATGGAATTGACACTGTTTGAAGATACAATTGGAACTAAGCTTAAGGCTCTTCCTAAACACGTACTTCAGAGTACTGCACCGGAAAAGATCTATCAGAGTTCTTTCATTCAAAAGCCAACAGTAAGCGATGGACCATTTAAACTTGAAAAATATGTAAAAGATCAGTATGTACAATTTACAGCTAATAAAAGCTATTTTAAAGGCACACCTAAACTTGATGGGTTGATTTTCAAAATAATGCCTGGAGCTAATATAACTGCTCAGCTGCAGAGCGGAGAAATTGACATGAATGACCCTAACTTAGGACAAATACCTTTTGAAGATTACAGCAAGGTAAAAGGCATGAGCAATTTGACAACTGATTCAAAGGGAGTTCAAAGCACTATTCAGACTTTGATGATAAATACAAAGACTATAACTGATCCAAAGGTTAGAAAAGCTATTTCCTATGCTATAGACAGAAATATGATAATAAACAGTTTATTAAAGGGTCAGGGACAAATAATCGAGCTGCCATATTTGAAGGAAAGTAAGTTTGTAAATAAAGATTTAAAGCCTACTTCTCATGATACTGAAAAAGCTAAAGCACTTTTGAAGGAAGCAGGATGGGATCCAAATAAGGCAATAAACTTTGATATACCTACAGGAAACAAAGTTCGTGAACAGGTAGCAGATATTATAACTCAGAACCTGAAGAGTGTGGGAATAAAAGTTAATCCTCAAAAGTATGATTTTGTTACAAGCCTTGCTACAGCTAAAAAACATAATTTTGATATATATCTGGTAGGTATACCTGTTTATCCTATGAATCCTGATGTATCGTCTATATTAAAAACTGGACAGGGACTTAATTTGTCACAGTACAGCAATACGGAAATGGACAGCCTGCTTTCAAACGGCTTACATCAGACTGATCCAGCTCAGGTAAAAGCAACTTATGATAAAGTACAGGAAATATTTGCGCAGGATTTACCTTGTCCATCAGTATATGTTCAGAACCAGCTGAAAGCTGTAAATAAGAGAGTAACTTATGGAAAACCTAAGAACTACGGTATGTTCATTGATGTATATAAATGGGATGTACAGAGTAAATAGTAAAAATAATTGATCTATGCAAAAGATTATACGTTTATTAAAGACTATAATCTTTTGCAATATAAAATACAGTAGAATTTATTATAAAATTATAGAAAGGATGGTAAATATTATGAGTTGTTTGCTTTCGGTAAAACACCTCCAGACGGCATTTAAGTCCAATAAAAAAGAAGTTGTATCTGTAGAAGATGTGAGTTTTGATATAAATCGAGGGGAAACAGTGGGAATAGTTGGAGAATCAGGATGTGGTAAGAGTGTAACTTCTCTATCTATAATGAGACTTTTAGGCAAAAGAGGGTATATAAAAAATGGTGAGATAGAGTTTGACAATATAGATCTCGTAAATTTGGAAGATAAAGAGATGAGAGACATCAGGGGAAATAAAATATCCATGATATTTCAGGAACCAATGACATCTTTAAATCCTATTTTTACCATAGGAGATCAGATAACGGAAGCTATAAAGCTGCATCAGAACATGAACCATAAAGAAGCAGAGGAATGTGCAGTGAAGATGCTGAAACTGGTAGGCATACCAAGGGCAAACAAAATAATAAATGATTATCCTCACACACTGTCTGGAGGAATGAGACAGAGAGTGATGATTGCAATGGCGCTTTGCTGCAAACCTGAACTCTTGATTGCAGATGAACCCACTACTGCACTGGATGTTACCATTCAGGCTCAGATTTTAGATTTGATTAAGAAGCTCAGAAAAGAAATGAAAATGTCGGTTATGCTTATTACCCATGATTTGGGAGTTGTAGCAGAAATGGCAGATAAGGTTATTGTAATGTATGCTGGACAGGTAGTTGAAGAAGCGGATGTTTTCACTCTGTTTGACAATCCAAAACACCCTTATACAAGGGCACTTATAAAGTCAATTCCTCAAATTGATGCAAAATCCGATGAACGTCTGGAATCTATAAAAGGGATGGTTCCATCTACCTATCAGGGGATAGTTGGATGCAGATTTCATAATCGCTGTCCTTACGCATCTCAACGATGCAAGATGGAGGCGCCAACTTTAAGTTCTAATAGAGAGGGTCATAAAGTACGATGCTTTTTAGCTGAAAATGTGGAGGAAGTAGATAAGGAGGCAATATAGCTTATGATTAAAGACATAGAGAAACAGGCAGCACCAGTGCCTTTGCTTTCTATTAAAAAATTGAAGACCTATTACCCTATAAAAAGAGGTATTTTATCCAAGACAGTTGGATATATAAAGGCAGTAGATGGTGTGGATTTGGAAATATATGAAGGGGAGACCTTGGGGCTTGTGGGAGAATCAGGATGCGGAAAATCTTCGATGGGACGTACAATTGTAAGACTTGAAAATCCCACTGAAGGAAGTATAGTTTTTAATAATGAAGATATTGCAGGGTATTCCAATAAACGCATGAGCAGTATTCGCACTGATTTGCAAATGATATTTCAGGATCCGTATTCTTCACTGAACCCTAAGAAACGTGTCTATGATATACTGGCGGAACCTCTTAAAGTTCATAAAATTGTCCCTGAAGACAAAATACCTGAGGAAATTGACAAGCTCTTGGATGAGGTAGAGCTTCCCAAAAATTTTAAAAACAGATATCCAAATCAGTTTTCTGGAGGCCAGAGACAGCGTGTGGGTATTGCAAGGGCCCTTGCGCTGAGGCCCAAACTTATTGTCTGCGATGAGCCTGTATCTGCACTTGATGTATCTACTCAAGCGCAGGTATTAAATCTTTTAAAGGACTTACAGAAGAGATTGAATCTCACCTATCTTTTTATAGCTCATGGATTAGGGGCAGTAAAATATATAAGTGATAGAATTGCAGTTATGTATTTGGGAAAAATTGTAGAACTTGCAAGCACGGATGAAATTTTTAAAAATCCCAGACATCCTTATACTAAAGCGCTTTTAAGTGCCTATCCAGTACCTAATCCACATATGAGAAACAAAGAGAGAGTCATATTGGAAGGGGATGTACCTAGTCCAGCTAATCCACCACAGGGATGTAGATTTCATACCAGGTGTAAATTTGCCAAGAAAAATTTATGCGATAAGGACATACCGGAGTTGAAACAAGTAGAAGGGGCAGATGGGAAACATCTGTCGGCTTGCTTTTTTCAAGATAGTTTTTAGCTAATGTTATTTAAGGAGGACTTTTAAATGGGTAACTATATTTTACGAAGAATATTGATAAGTATTCCAGTATTAGTTGGTGTAACTATAATAAGTTTTGTAATTATAAATATGGCACCAGGCAGTCCGCTGGACAAAATGGTTGATCCAAATCTCACAGCAGCTGATATTGCGGCTAGAAAAGCTGCACTTGGCTTAAATGGACCGTTGTATGCCAGGTATTTAGCTTGGTTAGGAAATGTGCTCCATGGGAATTTAGGGTATTCAATGACATCTTTCCAACCTGTATCCGAATTAATTGGTCAGAGAATACTTCCTACTTTTGTTCTCATGGGGGCTGCACTTCTCATTGGATTTGTCATTGCCATTCCACTTGGAGTATTGAGTGCTACTAAACAGTATTCAAAATTAGATTATATTTCTACAACAGGATCACTTATTGGAATATCAGTTCCAACTTTTTTTCTAGGTCTTGTATTTATATATATTTTTTCATTGAAGTTAAAATTATTGCCTTCTGGAGGCATGATAACACTGGGACAGGATAATGGTTTTGTGGACAGACTGAGGCATTTGATATTGCCTGCTGTTGTCCTTGGAGTAAATGAGGCGGGAACACTTGTCAGGTATGTACGCTCCAGTATGCTTGAAGTACTGAATCAGGATTATCTCCGTACTGCAAGATCAAAGGGTCTAAAGGAATCTATAGTTATAAACAAACATGCTTTTAAAAATGCAATACTGCCTGTTATAACTATAACGGGTGTAGAAATTGTAACTTTATTAGGAGGATCTGTAGTTACTGAACAGATATTTCAGTGGCCGGGGATAGGACAGCTCACTATAGCCTCTGTAATGAGTCGTGATTATACTACTTTAATGGGTCTTATTCTATTTGGTTCAGTAGTTGTTATAGTGGCAAATCTATTAATTGATGTCATATATTCTATTGTTGATCCGCGTATTAGATATAACTAGGAGGTTAATATTATGAGCAAAATGGAAGCGGAATTAAAAAATGGTTCAAGCGATTTAGCTATTGAGGCCACCGAAGCTAGTGAAAATTATGCGCGCTTGATTCTAAAGCGCTTTAAAAAACATAAAATGGCTGTAACTGGAGTTATATTTATAGCAATATTAGCTGTAATTGCAGTAACTGCTCCATTGTTGGCTCCACAAAGTCCGTATGCCGTAGAGAATTCTTTTGGTGCCGCACCTTCTGCAAGACATATTCTTGGAACTGATCAGGTAGGAAGAGATGTGATGAGTCGTCTTATATATGCTGCACGTGTTTCGCTTATTGTTGGTATTGGAACAGTAATCTTAAGTGTAGGCATAGGTACAGTTCTTGGACTTATATCAGGATATTTTGGTGGAAAGGTAGATATGATTATCATGCGTATAACAGATATTTTCATGTCATTTCCCCAGATGATGCTCATATTGGTTGTAGTGAGCATTGTAGGTCCGGGACTTTGGAATATTATATGGGTTTTGGGTTTTCTTGGATGGCCTAGTGTAGCACGTTTGGTAAGAGGAAATGTACTTTCAATCAAAGAAATGGATTATGTAAGATCTTCTGTAGCACTGGGGTTTAGTACTTCTAGAATATTGTTTTCTCATATACTTCCAAATACTATGGCGCCAATACTTGTAAATGCCACTTTTGGAATTGCCAGGGCCATTATATATGAAGCTTCACTTAGTTTTCTAGGTATGGGAGTACAGCCGCCTACAGCAAGCTGGGGGAATATGCTTACAGATGCCCAGGCTATTACGGTTCTGACTACAAAACCATGGCTTTGGTTTCCGCCAGGAATTATGATTGTAATTACTGTTTTGGCATTTAACTTCATTGGTGATGGGTTGAGAGATGCCTTTGATCCGACAAATGAAAGATAATCAATTTTTGAGAAGTGAGGCACAATTTTATGGCAAATACAGATGAAATAATAGATATTGTAGAAGAAAAAAGAAATTTATTTATTGATGTAAATGATAGAATATGGGAATTTGCTGAAAACAGCTTTAAAGAATTTAAATCCTGCCAACTTTTATGCAGTGTGCTTGAAAAAGAAGGTTTTACAGTTCATAGAAATGCAGCGGGAATTGACACTGCATTCAAAGCGGTTTACGGCAGTGGCAGTCCGGTAATCGGAATCCTGGGCGAATATGATGCACTGTACAATTTAAGTCAAAAAGGGAAAATTGCCACAAAGGAACCCATAGTTGAAAATGGGAATGGACATGGATGTGGACACAATGCACTGGGGGCGGGATCTCTAGCGGCTGCAGTGGCAGTTAAAGATTATCTTAAGAAGCACAATATGAGCGGGACTATATGTTATTTTGGATGTCCTGCAGAAGAGGGTGGCTCAGGTAAAACCTATATGGTTCGTGAGAAAGTATTTGATGGAGTGGATGCAGTCTTTGGATGGCATCCACAAAGCATAAATACAGTACTGGGCAGCAGTATGACTGCTAATATAGAAGCCTATTTCAGATTTTATGGTGTAAGTTCCCACGCGGCGGATTGTCCCCACCTTGGAAGAAGTGCACTGGATGCAGTAGAGCTTATGGACATAGGAGCAAATTATTTGAGAGAACATGTAATTCAGGATGCCAGGATACATTACGCCATTACGAACAGCGGTGGATCTTCGCCTAATGTTGTACAATCCTATGCGGAAGTACTTTATCTGGTGAGAGCACCTAAAGTGAGCCAGACAAAGGATATTTACGAGAGAATTAAAAATATTGCCAGAGGAGCTGCACTTATGACAGGTACTAGAGTGAAAGTGATTTTTGACAATGCTCTTTCAAATCTCATTATAAACAGCACTTTAAGCAAGATAATGTATGAAAAGATGCTGGAAATAGGACCTGTTGTCCCAGATGAAAAAGATCTCAAATATGCTGAAGCCATAAGAAATACGTTGACAGAAGAGCAGAAAAATTATTTTCCCGTCTCCCTGGATGATAAACTCAAAGACAAATTGAGAAAAAAGGCTATTGCGGATTTTATTATACCTTATAGAGAGAGCCGGAATATAATTCATGCCTCTTCAGATGTGAGTGATGTGAGTTGGGTTGTACCCACAGCACAGTGTTTTACAGCCTGTTATGCATTTGGAACACCGGGACATTCCTGGCAGGTGGTAGCTCAGGTAAAAGCCGAGTTTTGCCACAAAAGCATGCTGATGGCAGGAAAAGTTATGGCACTTTCTGCATTGGAGCTATTTGAAAAACCTGAGCTAATTGATAAAGCTAAAAGAGAATTAAAAGAAAGACTTCACGGAGAAAAATATATATGCCCCATACCTTCAAATATTAAACCTTCTTTAAATAAAAAGAATCGTCAAGGTTCTAATGAGAATTATCTAGTTTGGAGATGATAAAAATGGCCATTATGGAAGAAGCTCAAAAAATTAAACCCTGGATGGTGGATCTCAGA